>JAFLSL010000057.1 GCA_022510985.1 Ruminococcus sp.
AGAACATCTGGATAAATCTTCTGTAGCAGTCCCAAGCCCAACGGGGGTTGCCTGATTTTTTAGCCATTACGTCAACAACGTCTTCGTTAAGACCGAGGTTAAGGATTGTATCCATCATACCCGGCATAGAAGCACGAGCACCTGAACGTACGGATACGAGAAGGGGGTTTTCCTTATCGCCGAACTTTTTGCCGGTGATTTCTTCCATCTTCTCAATATGTTCCATAATCTGGCCCATAATCTCATCGTTAATCTGTCTGCCATCCTCATAATACTGAGTACAAGCCTCGGTTGAAACCGTAAAGCCCTGAGGAACAGGAAGACCTAACTTTGTCATCTCTGCGAGGTTAGCACCTTTACCGCCGAGAAGTTCACGCATTGTAGCGTCACCTTCAGTAAACAAATAAACCCATTTGTTTGCCATAGAAATTACCTCCTAAAAATAAGTAATTATATTTGATACAGCCTAAACTGTACCGACTCTAACAGTCTAAGATATATTATAACAAAACAATTCATAAATTGGAATATAAATTTGAAAAAATTTGCAATAAATGTTGATAAAATTTTCCAAATATTATGTATAAAACAAATAAAATATATTTTTTTTACAAATTAGGGTTGAAAAATTGACAATCTGTGAGATAATTAAAATAAGTATTTTTACAATTAAAAGATATTCGGAGTTATTTTTATGAGTAAATGTGCTGTAATCCTCGCGGGCGGCGAGGGCAAAAGAATGAAAATGAATAAGCCTAAGCCTTTGGCAGAGGTTTTGGGCGAACCAATGCTTAAATGGGTTTTAAATTCCGTCAGACGTGCAGGAATTGACAAAATCTGTATTGTAAAGGGATTTGGCAAGGAATACATAGAAGAATTTGCAAGTACGCTTGACTTCCCTGTTGCGACTGTTTTTCAGGCTGAAAGGCTCGGAACCGGTCACGCAGTTATGCAGGCGAAGGATTTTCTAAAAGAAAGCAAAGGAAATGTTGTTATCCTTAACGGCGACGCTCCGTTTATGGACAGCGACACTATTTTAAATTCTTATAAACTACATAGTGAAGATGATAATTCCGCTACCGTTATCTCCGCTAAGGTAGACGACCCGACGGGCTACGGAAGAATTGTCCGAAATGAAAACGGAGATGTAGTCGCAATAGTCGAGCAAAAAGACGCTGACGAAAAAATCGCGGCTATAAACGAGGTTAACTCAGGCGGATTCTGGTTTAAAACCGAGGAACTTCTTTCCGTATTGGGCGAGATTAAGTCGGACAACAACGCTAGGGAATATTATCTTCCTGACGCACTTAAACTTCTTTTAGAGAAAAATAAAAAAATCGGAGCCTTTACGGCAGAAAGTCCCGACACCGTACTCGGAGCAAACGATCCCGCACAGCTTAAGGAGCTTGAGGAGATTGCGGTAGAAAAGGGTTATAAATGTTAAGGTATTTTATTTGGTAATCAATATAAAATAAAGGTAAAGTAAAGGGAGAGTTAAAATGAATTTTCACGGAAAAGACATCAAAATCTTTGCAGGCAATTCTAACCTGTCAGTTGCAAAGGAAATTGCAAATCAGTTAGGCTTACCTCTCGGAAAATCTGTTTGTAAAAAGTTTTCCGACGGTGAGATTGCGGTTTCAATCGACGAATCGGTTCGTGGTTCTGAATGCTTTATTGTTCAGTCAACCTGCACACCCGTAAACGACAATCTTATGGAAATGCTGATTATGATTGACGCTATGAGAAGAGCTTCTGCGGCAAGAATCACCGCGGTTATGCCCTACTTCGGATACGCTCGTCAGGACAGAAAAGCTAAACCTCGTGATCCGATTTCAGCTAAACTTTGTGCTGACCTTATTACAGCGGCAGGTGCAGACAGACTTCTTACAATGGACCTCCACGCTAACCAGATTCAGGGTTTCTTTAATATTCCTGTTGACCACCTTAAGGGTTCGGGAATCCTCGCTGAGCATATGAAGAAAGTTGTCGGCGACAACGCAGATGATTATGTTGTTGTATCTCCCGACTTAGGTTCGGTTACAAGAGCAAGAAACTTCGCGAGCCGTATCGGAACATCGCTTGCTATTATCGACAAGCGTAGACCGAAGGCTAATGTTTCCGAAGTTATGAACATTATCGGTGACGTTAAGGGCAAGAAGGTTATTATTCTTGACGATATGATTGATACAGCAGGCACACTCTGCAACGGTGCGAAGGCTATTGTTGAGGTTGGCGGAGCTACTGAAGTTTATGCTTGTGCTACTCACGCTGTACTTTCAGGTCCCGCTATCGAGAGAATTCAGAATTCCGTTATTAACGAGGTTGTACTTCTTGATACCGTTCCTCTTACAGAAGAAAAGAAAATCGACAAGCTGACGGTTCTCCATACCGCTCCCGTATTTGCTGAGGCTATCGCAAGAATTTATAACGATAATTCATTTACCGCAGCTTTCGATTAATTTAACTGATTTTACATAAACTGAATATGCAGGGGTACGGCAACGTACCCCTTATTGCAATGTAAGGTGATAAAAATGTTTGGCAGAAAAAAATTCACAAACAACTCAATAGAATACCTTGTAGTAGGTTTGGGAAATCCAGACCGAAAGTACGAAAACACGCGTCATAACGCAGGGTTTATTATGATTGACTATATCGCCGACAAACTCGGGGTAAAAATCAATAGGGTTAAATTCAAGTCCACAGTCGGTGAAGCCAAAATAGATAATCACAAAGTTCTGCTTATGAAACCGTCAACGTATATGAACAACAGCGGTCAGGCGGTTGTTGAGGCGATGAATTTCTACAAAATTCCTGCAGAAAATGTTGTAGTATTACTCGATGATATAAATCTCGATGTCGGCAAAATGAGAATACGCTCAAAAGGCAGCGACGGCGGTCAGAAAGGAATGCGTAGTATTATTTATCTCAGCGGCAGCGATAATTTTCCGAGGGTAAAAATCGGAATCGGAAAAAAGCCTAACCCTGACTACGACCTTGCCGCATGGGTGCTTTCAAGATTTACTGATAGCGAGGTTAAGACCTTAGAAGATATTGCGGAAAAATCGTATCAATCGGTAAAACTGATTCTTGACGGAAATACCGCGGAAGCTATGAACAGATTTAACTAGAGATAAAATGAAATTTTTAACCGATGTGCTTTCTAAAAGCGACAACTACAAAAAAATTCAAAAGGCACTAAAGCCCGGCTCAAGCATCTGCGTAACAGGCTTAACGGAAATTCACAAAAGTGCTCTTATATATTCGCTCTGTCATTCACAAAATGTCAGAGCCTTTTGTGTTGCAAGCGACGAGCAGAAGGCACAGACAATCACAAACGACCTTTGCTCAATGGGAATACGTGCACTCTTTTATCCATCGAGAGATTTTATCTTCCGTGAAATCAGCGGTAAATCGAGCGACTACGAGCATCAAAGACTTAATGTGCTTTATAAAATGCTATGCGGTGAATATGACGTTGTTGTAAGCTGTCTTGACGCTGCCTCTCAATACACAATTCCGCCCGAGTATTTAAAAAACTCTATACTTAATTTAAAATCGGGTGCAGAAATTTCCACAGAACAATGCATAAAAGCACTTACTCTTCTCGGTTATCAGAGATTTGACCAAGTTGACGGCAAAGGTCAGTTTTCGCTCAGAGGCGGAATTTTGGACTTTTTTATGCCCGACAGCGAAAATCCCGTCAGGGCGGAATTTTGGGGAGACGAAATCACAGACCTCAATTACTTTGATATTGAAACGCAAAGGCGTATTGATAAAGTTGATGAAATTATCCTCACCCCATCAACAGAAATTATAATAGAAAACAAGGATGAGCTTGCAGACAGTATCATAAAAAAGGCTCTGCTTTTAAAGAATGATAATCAGCAAAAGGCAAAGGAAATTCTTTTGAACGAGGCACAGAGAATTCGCGACGGTCTGAGTATCTCGTCTATTGATAAATTTATTGGACTTATTTATCAAAAGCCGGCTACGCTTTTTGATTATCTCGACAAAAACGAGATAGTATTTGTATCGGAATATAAAAACGTTAAAGAGCGTGCCAAGGCTGTTGACTTTCAATTTAAAGAAAATCTTACCGATTATTTTAAAGACGGAACACTTTGCAGAGGTTTTGAAACATATTCGCTTGATTTTAATTCTTCAATAGAATTAATTAAAAGGTATCCATCTGTATTTATGGATACCTTTGCAAACAGCAGCTACGATTTTCCGCTTAATGAGCTTTTGAGCTTTACTTTTAAACAGCTTGGACTTTGGAACGGCTCGATTAAATATATAGAAGAAGATATTGACGATTACATTAAAAAGGAATATACCGTTGTAATGCTTGCAGGCACTTATAAGGGTGCTAAAAATCTAGCGGATAACCTTAATAAAGAAAACTATCCCGCACAATTTATTGAGGACAGTGAAAGGCTGGCGGAAAAGGGCTTGTACGTTATGCCCGGAGCACTTTCGGCAGGCTTTGAGTTTCCGTCACAAAAGTTTGCCCTTATAAGTCAAGGACTTTCAAACAACTACAAACCTAAGCGTAATATTCGAAAAAAGAACAAAAACGGTCAGGAAATCTACTCTCTTGCTGAGCTTAACAGCGGTGATTATGTTGTTCACAGCACACACGGCATCGGTATCTTAGGCGGTATTCAGAAAATGAATGTCCACGGCATTACCAAGGATTATATTCGTATTGAATACGCAAAGGGCGATGTACTTTATGTTCCCGTTACCCAGCTCGATTTAGTTGCTAAATACATTGGTCCTAAAGAGGACAGCAGAGTTAAACTAAACAGGCTCGGCGGTACGGAATGGCAGAAAACGAAGAGCAGGGTTAAAAGTTCTGTTAAGGATATAGCAAAGGAGCTTATCTCTCTTTACTCACAGCGTATGCAGTCTAAGGGTTATGCTTTTACGGGCGACAGTGAATGGCAGAGAGATTTTGAACTTAAATTTGAATATGATGAAACTCCCGACCAACTTAGATGCTGTGATGAAATAAAAAAAGATATGTCACGTATTCAGCCAATGGATAGGCTTTTGTGCGGAGACGTAGGATTCGGAAAAACCGAGGTCGCTTTAAGAGCGGCGTTTCGGTGCGTCAGCGATTCAAAGCAATGTGCACTGCTCTGCCCCACTACGATTTTGGCATGGCAGCATTATCAAACGGTTTTAAAACGTTTCGAGGGATACCCGATTACAGTTGAGTTACTTTCACGTTTCAGAACTCCGAAACAGCAAAAGAAAATTATAGAAAAGCTCGCACGCGGTGAGATTGATTTTATTATCGGAACTCACAGGCTTGTGCAAAATGATGTAATTTTCAGGGACTTGGGACTTGCGATTATTGACGAGGAGCAGCGTTTCGGAGTTAAGCAGAAAGAGCGATTTAAAGAACTTAGGAAAAATGTTGATGTGCTGACACTTTCAGCTACACCTATTCCGAGAACGCTTAATATGGCGATGAGCGGTATAAGAGATATGTCGGTTATTGAAGAGGCTCCTCAGGACAGACATCCTGTTCAGACATATGTGCTCGAACACGATAACGCTGTTATCAACGAGGCTATCCGCAGGGAGCTCAGAAGAGGCGGTCAGGTATTTTACCTTTACAACAGAACCGAAACAATTGAAGCCAAAGCCGCCCAAATCCGCGAGGCTGTTCCCGAGGCTAAGATAGCGGTCGCACACGGTAAAATGGACGAAAAACAGCTCTCCTCTATCTGGAGAGATATGATTGAACAGGAAATTAACGTCCTTGTTTGCACAACAATAATTGAGACAGGAATTGATCTTCCAAACGCTAACACTCTTATTATTGAAAACGCAGACAGAATGGGACTTTCTCAGCTCCATCAAATCAGAGGACGCGTCGGACGTTCAAGCAGAAAAGCTTACGCTTACTTTACATTTCCGCCGCACAAAGTGCTTACTGAAATCTCGACAAAACGTCTTAACGCAATTCGTGAATTCACAGAGTTCGGCTCGGGATTTAAAATTGCTATGCGAGATTTGGAGCTGAGAGGTGCGGGAAATATACTCGGTGCTCAACAGCACGGTCATATGGAAAACGTCGGCTACGATATGTATTTAAAGCTTTTAGCTGAGGCTGTCAGCGAAGAAAAGGGCGAGGAAAACATTTCCTCTGAGATTGAGTGTCTTATTGACGTTAATATCGAGGCACATATTCCCGAAAGCTATATTTACAATACATCACAGCGAATTGAAATTTACAGACGTATTGCAGATATACGCAATCGCGAGGACTGCGAGGACGTCAGAGACGAGCTAAAAGACCGTTTCGGAAAAATTCCGCAGGCAGTGGAAGGACTTATAGAAATTGCACTTATCAGAAATATCGCAAACTCACTCGGTATTTACGAAATAAGACAGAACGAAACCTCGATTTTGCTTTATGTTAAAAATATAAAAAGCGAGGCGGTTTCAGATATTTTAGTCAAGCTAAAGGGTCAGGCACTGTTAAACGCAGGAAATAAGCCGTATATCGCGGTCAGATATCCAAAAAATATGGAAACTTTAGTCGTATTAAAAAGCATATTCGGGTAAATATTACCTAATATTACAATTTTGTTATAAAGCATTTACATTTTGTGCTGATTAATGTATAATTATATGGAATGTACAAATGCGATTTTGTACGCTATTTTCATTAAGATAGGACGGTAATTAACAATGAAACCATTTCAGAAAATTATTGCCGCATTTTTAGCGGTAATTCTTGCTGTTTCTATGGCAAGCTGTGTTCCTATGAGCTTTACAAAGGCTTGGGGATACAAGTATGAGGACAAGACTTTAAACAAAGAATATGATATCGGCGTTTACATCTA
>JAFLSL010000058.1 GCA_022510985.1 Ruminococcus sp.
GAAAAACCGTAAACGAAATAGTAACTGAAATGTAGAAAAAACTCCCTTTCGGGAGTTTTTTCAATTAAGAGTTAAGAATTAAAAACTTTATTTAAAAAGTCGGTAAGTAACAACTTTTACTTACCGACTTGATTTTTATTATTTCACAAATTTAGTCTTTTATTGAATTGATAAGTCCGCCTTTAGCGATTATGTTTTGGATAAACTCGGGGAACGGCTCGCCCTGGAATTTTTCGCCTGTCGTTTCGTCGGTAATAACGCCTGTGTTAAAATCGACCGAAACGGTATCGCCGTCCGAGATAGCCTCAGCCGCCTCGGGACATTCTAAAATCGGAAGTCCGATATTAATTGCGTTGCGGTAGAAAATTCTCGCAAAGCTTGACGCGATTACACAACTTACGCCGCTCGCCTTGATTGCGATGGGTGCGTGTTCACGAGAAGAACCACAGCCGAAATTCTTAGTCGCAACCATAATGTCGCCGTCGCTTACTTTGTTTACAAATTCCTTATCTATATCCTCCATACAATGAGCAGCAAGCTCCTTGTGAGAGGCTGTGTTCAGATAACGTGCGGGGATAATTACGTCGGTATCGACGTTGTCTCCGAATTTATGTACCTTACCTTTTGCGTTCTGCATAGTAACTCCTCCTTAAACCTTAGCGGGATCTGTGATATATCCCGTAACAGCACTTGCCGCCGCAACCGCGGGGGATGCGAGATAAACCTCGCTGTCAACGTGACCCATACGTCCTACAAAGTTGCGGTTTGTTGTTGAAATTGCTTTCTCGCCTGCTGCAAGAATTCCCATATGACCGCCCAAGCACGGACCGCAAGTTGGAGTTGAAACTACAGCTCCTGCATCTACGAAAATATCGAAAAGTCCTTCGTGCATAGCCTGCTGCCAGATTTTCTGTGTTCCGGGAATTACGATACAACGAACACCTCTTGCGAGCTTTTTGCCCTTCAGAACTTCAGCCGCCGCACGTAAATCGGAAATACGTCCGTTTGTGCAGGACCCGATAACAACCTGGTCGATTTTTACCTCTGTTTCTCCGATTTCATCAACTGTTCTTGTGTTCTCGGGAAGGTGCGGGAATGAAACAGTCGGACGAAGAGTTGATAAATCTATAGTGTATTCTTCGTCATAAACCGCGTCCTCGTCAGGCTCAAATTCTACCGCAACGCCCTGATAACGTCCGTTGCAGTATTCACGGGTAATATCGTCCACGGGGAAGATACCGTTCTTTGCACCCGCCTCAATCGCCATATTCGCAATACAAAGTCTGTCGTCAATATTTAAGTATTTTACACCCTCGCCGACAAATTCCATCGACTTGTAGAGTGCACCGTCAACGCCGATTTTTCCGATAATATGAAGGATAACGTCCTTGCCCGAAACGTAGCCTTCGGGCTTGCCGACTAAGTTGAATTTAATAGCTGCGGGAACTTTAAACCAAGCCTTTCCGCTTATCATACCGGCACACATATCGGTTGAGCCAACGCCTGTTGAGAATGCTCCGAGAGCACCGTAGGTACAGGTGTGGGAATCAGCTCCGATACAAAGACATCCGGGACCTACAAGTCCCATTTCGGGTAAAAGTGCGTGTTCAATTCCCATTGCACCGACGTCGTGATAATTCGTGATATTGTATTTATCGGCAAAGTCACGAACCTGCTTAACCTGGGTAGCCGCTTTGATATCCTTGTTGGGGGTAAAGCGGTCCATAATCATTGCGATTTTTGTGTTGTCAAACACAGAGGTCGCGTTGTTTTCTTCAAAAACATTTATCGCAACGGGCGTTGTAACGTCGTTGCCGAGAACTAAGTCCAATTTCGCCTCAATGAGCTGACCTGCTTTTACCTCGGGCAAGCCTGCGTGAGCGGCGAGAATTTTCTGTGACATAGTCATTCCCATAATCAACATCTCCTTTTTAAGTAAGTATCAAGAGAAAAATTAAGATGAATTACCGGTTTATACTAGCTCTTAATTATTAACTCTTAATTATTAATTTTATTTATTATCTCATATCCCCTTGAAAAAAGATTGTAAACTATGCTACAATTTAAGCAATAAATCATCCAAGGTGATATCTAATGGAAAACAATTCACATATCAATAAAAAATTGCAGACAATTTTCGAGGGCGAAACACCCGTCAAAAAAATTTCCAAGGGCGAGATTATCTATCATCAAGGGGATAAAGCCGACTGCTTTTATTACCTTAAAAAAGGCAGGGTGCGTGTAGTTATGACCTCTGCTGACGGAATGGAAAAAACTCTCTCGACAGCGTCGCACGGCGAGATTTTAGGCGAGGCGGCGTTTTTTGATAAAATGCCGAGGGTAAGCTCTGCGTGTGCGGTAACAAATATTGAGATTGTTGCCGTAAACGAACGAAAACTGCTCTCACTGATTCGTGAAAAGCCCGAGCTTGCACTTGAGCTGCTTGAAATTCTGGCAAAGAGAATCCGCCATCTCTCGAACCAGATTGACTCAATGGCGTTTATGAAGGCCGACGGCAGAATCGCTCAGCTTTTAATTCAGGATATTCGAAGTAAAAAGAATAAAAAGAGTGTAAACCTCACTCACGAGGAAATTGCGGGTATTGTCGGCGTATCGAGAGTAACGGTCAGCAAAATTTTAAACCGCTTTAAACGAATGGGTATTTTAAAAACCGAGTACGGTAAAATTTTAATTTTAAACACCGAAATGCTCGAAAAAATAAGTCACGGCAAAAATTAAAGCTATAAACAATAAAGCGTGCAATCTGCACGCTTTATATTTTTCATTTGGGTTTAGAAATTTAAAACCGGAATATCCACGCTTGACGTAGAGAATTAATAACTGAACTCTTACAAAAACTTGGTTATATAATAAAAGTCTACAGCAGAACCTATCCTATCTATCCAAAGTAAGATATAGAAAAAAACGTATGGGGGATATGAATTTTAAAGAGGGAATGCACGGACTTACGTGGGTATTTAAAATCATCGGTTGTCGTTAGGTCTGCGGATTGTAATTCCGCAGGCATCGGCTTTTCCCTCATATTTTTTCAGCTCTTTTTTCTTGAAAATATCCTTCTTTTTAAAATTATGGTTATCCTCAATTATAAGCTGTTTTATTCCGACAGGGTCAATCCTTCTTGCTCCTGTTGCACCGATACACACAAAATACTCTCCCTTATCGGTTATTACAGTAGCGTAAGCACGGAATATGTTTCCTGTTTCGTGGAAAACAACAAGGTCCTCTGCTTTTACGAATTTTCCCTGATAAAATTCCTTAATCTCCTCAATGCCCTGATTTATATTTCCCTCTTCACTTTCGTTCAGTGCCTGCTCGGTAAACAGGCTCTCCAGCTCGTCGGGGTTTTCAAGCGATTTTATCGTTGTGTTAAAAAGCTCCTCGATTTTTGCGGGATTATTGCCCAAAAAGAAAATCGTGCTGCCAAACAAAACAATCGCTAAGACAATATAGACAATAATTGTAATTATTTTTTTCATTTTAAACACGTCCTTGTTTTTCGTAATTCAGCTTTATCCATTATATACCAAGCAAATTATTTGTCAATAAAGCATTCGCAGAAAACAAAAATCGGTCGGGTTATAATTACCTGACCGACAAATTCCTTTTACTCAATTGAGCTTTCGAGGTAGTTCATAAGCTCCTCTTCGTCCTTTTTCTGTTTCTCGCGAACGATAAAGAACGCTGTAAGTGCCGCACTCGCTGCAGCTACAAAGGAGATAATCCCGATAATAAATCCTAATTTACCTTTCTTTTCCATAATTAACCTCCCGAAATCAGACTTTATTCGTTTAGATTAGTATTTGTAATATATTCTATATTTATAATAACAGTTTTTTTGAAAAAGTCAACAGTTTTAAAGGCGTAAAAAAAGAAATTCCCGACCTTAAAAGATCGGGAAAAAACGCATTAATTTAATTATGCACAAGCGTTAAGACGCTTTGCGAGATTTGACTTGCTTCTTGCTGCTTTGTTCTTGTGAAGGATACCCTTAGCCGCAGCCTGGTCAATCTTCTTTACAGCAAAGCTAACTGCCTCAGCCTTATTATCAGCGTTAGTATCAATAGCAATATAAGCTTTCTTGATTGCAGTCTTGAGTGCAGACTTAGTTTCTTTATTCTGAGCTGTTTTTGTAGCAATAACCTTAACACGCTTCTTAGCTGATTTAATGTTAGGCATTGTCGCACCTCCTTAAAAAGTAAAAATCTTAATTTCTTTAGTCACGTACATATGATAATAACATTAATAATTATAAAATGCAAGTGTTTTTCTGAAATTTTTTCAAAATTTTAAAAATTCTTTCTAAGCGAGACCCTTCACTGCTTGGGTTTTTTCTTAATCATTATATATATTATAACTAAAACGGCGAGGAAAACCAAACAAATTCCTCTGAAAACGATATTATAAGCCCCCGCAAACATATCAAACGCGGTTAGATTATTTATTAAGTTCCACGCAAACATAAACACAAAAAATCCGCCTAATATATATAGTATAGGGCTTATTTTTCGGGCAGAATAAATTAAGTAAATCGCAAGTGCCCCCCAAACTACAAGGTACATTATATCCTTAATCTCCATAAGCTCACCTCTTCGACACATATTATAGGTATAAAGTCCTTTAAAGTCAATACAAAATCAGGCAGCTTGCAGCCTCAAAATGTACAAAATGTTGTTTTTGTGAAAAGTTGGAAAAAATTTTTTGAATTGCCTTGACTTTTTCTGACTTTGGTGCTAAATTAGTAAATGTATTAATTAGCACTCTCGACACTCGAGTGCTAATTTGTGAAAATTCCGTTTTATGCGGAAAGGATATACAGTCTGACGGGAGATTTAAAGTTATGGAAATTGCTTTACGCAAACAGAAAATCCTCGCTGCTGTCATAGAAAACTATATACAAAGCGGTGAGCCTATCGGCTCAAAGGCACTTATGAACGGCGAAGGGCTTAACGTCAGCTCCGCTACAATCCGCAACGAGCTTGCCGATCTGACCTTTAAAGGCTTTTTAGTTCAACCGCACACCTCGGCGGGACGAATTCCGACCGAGCTTGGCTACCGATATTATGTCGATAACCTTATGGACGCGGGCGAGCCCGACGAAAGGGTTAAGCGGTATATCGAAAACCGACTTGAAAGCTATTGCGACGCACCCGAACGAATTTTAAAAACCGCGGGCAAAACGCTCTCGGAGTTGCTCGGCACAGCCGCAGTCGCGACAACTCCGCCCGGTGAAGACGCAAGAGTTCACAGGATAAAGTTCGTTCAGACGGGACGTTACACCTCTATGTTGGTTCTGATAACCTCGTCGGGAATGGTAAAAAGCAGACTTTTCAGGTGCGATTTTGCGATAACGCCCGAAATGCTCAACGTGTTTGACCGCTCGCTGAACGAGGCATTAGCGGGAAGATATTTAAGCTCCGTAAATCAGCCGTTTGCCCAAACCTTTGCGGCATCATTCGGAGAGCTGGGACTTTTAATGCCCGATATGCTCACGGCGGTTATGGACGCGTGTGTTGAGGCTTCGGGAATGAATATATACACCGAAGGCACGACAAGGCTCCTTTACCAAAGCGACCTTAATCTCGTATCCGCGAGAAACGTGCTTGAGTTTCTCGGTGACAACAGCAAATGCGAAAATCTTTTTAAGAATGTGCCTGACGGCACTAACATATATATTGGCAGGGAAAACACATCTCCTCTGTTAAGGCACAGCTCCTTAATCAGCACGAGATACACGATTGAAAATCAACCTGCCGGAGCATTGGCTCTGGTCGGCTCAATAAGAACAGACTACAAAAAAACGGTATCTATTCTCGAGTTTACCGCAAAAACCGTTTCCGAGCTTATAAGCGAGTTAGTCAGAAAGGGATGAGAATATGAGCGAAGAAAAAACCAAAGAAACTGCTGAAACTTTGGAAGAAGAAACAGCAGAAGAAACTAAAAAAGAGAAAAAACCCGAAAAGAAAAAGACTAAAAAGGATAAATCGGCAGATAAAATCAAGGAGATTGAGGACGCTTTAGCCGAAGAAAAGGATAAGCGTATGCGACTTGCCGCTGAATACGACAACTACCGCAAGCGTACATCCTCGGAAAAGCTCAGCATCTATGACGACGCTACAGCAAAAGCGGTCGAAGAGCTTTTGCCCGTTGCCGACAGCCTTACAATGGCTATGCAGAATATGGCTGACGCTCCCGAAGAATTTAAGAAGGGAATTGAGCTTGTGTCAAACCAGCTTAAAACCTCTCTCGAAAAGCTGAAGGTCGAAGCATTCTGCGAGATAGGCGATGATTTTGATCCAAATCTTCACAACGCTGTCGCAAAAATCGAAAGCGACGATTTCGAGGAAAATAAAATTTCCGCCGTGTTCCAAAAGGGCTACAAAATCGGCGATAAAATTATAAGACACGCAATGGTACAGGTTGCTAATTGCGATTAAACTAATAAAACTAAAACATAAAACATATTATTGGAGGTAATTATTATGGCAAAAACAATAGGTATAGACTTAGGTACAACAAACTCCTGCGTAGCAGTTATCGAAGGCGGCGAGCCGGTTGTAATCGCTAACGCAGAGGGTGCAAGAACAACTCCGTCCGTTGTAGCATTTTCTAAGGACGGCGAAAGAATGGTAGGTCAGGTCGCTAAGCGTCAGGCTATCACAAACCCTGACAAAACAGTTTCCTCTATCAAGAGAGAAATGGGTACAGCATACAAGGTTGCAATTGACGATAAAAACTACACTCCGCAGGAAATCTCTGCAATGATTCTTCAGAAGCTCAAGGCTGACGCAGAGGCTTACCTCGGAGATAAG
>JAFLSL010000059.1 GCA_022510985.1 Ruminococcus sp.
ATCTCAACAAGAAAAAGCACGTTGACCCGATTCACCCCGAAGTAATTTACTTTGCCTCAAAAAATGCCGAGGATACCGTAACCGTTGAGGTTTCGATGCAATATACAGACAGCTACAACGAGCTTATGCTCTCGTTTGCAAATAATATCCACACGGTTGACGGCGGTACCCACGAGGAAGGTTTCCGCAGAGCGTTGACCCGTGTTATGAACGACTACGCCCGCAAGTTCAACAAGCTTAAAGAGAATGACAAAAACCTTTCGGGTGAGGACGTAAGAGAAGGCTTGACCGCTGTTATCAGCGTTAAGGTAAAAGAGGCACAGTTCGAAGGTCAGACCAAAGCAAAACTCGGTAACACCGAGGTCAGAACAATGGTAGACAAGCTCTTAAGCGAAAAGCTCGCCATTTTCCTTGAGGAAAATCCGGCGGTCGCAAGAGCAATTTTCGATAAAGCTTTAGCCTCCGCAAGAGCAAGAGAGGCTGCAAGAAAAGCCAGAGAAAGCGTCAGAAGAAAATCAGCACTCGAAGGAGCTCAGCTCCCCGGAAAGCTTGCCGACTGTCAATCCAAGGACAGTGCGGAAACAGAGATATTTATCGTCGAGGGAGATTCCGCGGGCGGTTCCGCAAAGGGCGGACGTGACAGAAGAATTCAGGCAATTCTTCCGCTTTGGGGTAAAATGCTCAACGTTGAAAAAGCTCGTCTTGACAGAGTTTACGGAAATGATAAGCTGACCCCCGTAATAACCGCACTCGGCACAGGTATCGGCGAGGAATTTGATATTGAAAAGCTCCGCTACGGGAAAGTAATTATTATGGCGGATGCCGACGTTGACGGACAGCATATCCGCACACTTCTGCTTACTTTCTTCTTCCGTTTTATGCGACCGCTTATCGAGCAAGGTCATATATATATTGCCCAGCCGCCGCTTTACAGAATTACAAAGGGCAAGGAGCATAAATACGCATACTCCGACCTTGAACGTGACAGAATTCTCGCAGAAATCGAAGGAAAAAGCGAAATTCAGCGTTACAAAGGTCTTGGTGAGATGGACGCAGAACAGCTTTGGGAAACTACTATGAATCCCGACAGCCGTCTTATGCTCAAGGTTAAACTCAGCGACGCCGAGGCTGCTGACGAAACATTCAGCATTCTGATGGGCGATAAAGTTGAGCCGAGAAGAGAATTTATCGAAACGAACGCAAGATTTGTTCAGAATCTTGATATCTGATGAGGAAATAATTATGCATTCAAAATCATATTTAACTGTTCGATATGCCGAAACCGACAGAATGGGAATTGCCCACCACTCAAACTACCCTGTCTGGTACGAGGTTGGCAGAACGGATTATATAAAAGGCTTTGGAATCAGTTACAGCGATATGGAAAAAGCGGGCGTGCTTATGCCGCTTACAAATTTGACCTGTCATTTTAAGGCTCCTGCTTTGTATGAGGATAAAATTCTGATAAGAACCTGGGCGATGGAGTTGAGAGCCGCTCACATTCAGTTTTCCTATACAGTTAAGAAAATTAACGACGACGGAACTGAGGAAGAGCTGGGCTACGGCACAACCGAACACGGCTTTGTTGACAGCAAAACATTCCGTCCCTGCAGCTTGAAAAAAAGATTACCGGAGCTTTACGAAAAGGTAAAAGCAACACTATAATTTAGCGAAGAATATTAATAACGACCTATGAGGTGAATAAATTGAATAATGAAAATGAGATAAAAGAGATTGGCGGAAAAATAATCGACGTTGACGTCGAAAAGGAAATGAAACAATCCTTCCTTGACTACTCAATGTCAGTAATCGTCAGCCGTGCTTTGCCCGACGTTCGCGACGGCTTAAAGCCCGTTCACAGACGAATTCTCTATACAATGTATGAAAGAGGTCTTGAGCCTAACAAGCCGTACCACAAATGTGCTGATACTGTCGGTGCGGTTTTGGGTGCGTATCACCCCCACGGAGACGCGTCCGTTTACGACGCTTTGGTTCGTTTGGCACAGGACTTTTCAATGAGATATATGCTCGTTGACGGCCACGGAAACTTCGGCTCAGTAGACGGCGACCCGCCTGCTGCTTACCGATATACTGAGGCGAGAATGAGCAAAATTTCAACCGAAATGCTCACCGATATTGAGAAAAAGACGGTTGATTTTGTTCCGAACTACGACGACCGTCTTGAGGAGCCTACAGTTCTTCCGAGCCGTTTCCCGAACCTTTTGGTTAATGGTTCCAGCGGTATTGCCGTTGGTATGGCGACTAATATTCCGCCGCATAATATGGGAGAAGTAATCGACGCAATTGAGCTTCTTATTGATAATCCCGAGGCAGAAATTGCCGAGATTATGGAATGTATCCCCGGACCTGATTTCCCGACAGGCGGCATAATTATGGGAAGAAGCGGTATCAGAGCCGCTTACTCCACCGGCCGCGGAAAGATTTTAGTAAGAGCAAAAACCGAAATAGTTGAGGCGAAAAACAACCGCTTTAAGATTATCGTAACCGAGCTGCCATACGGCGTAAACAAGGCTCGTCTTATCGAGCATATTGCCGAATTGGTTAAGGATAAAAAACTCGAGGGCATTACGAATATCGAGGACCATTCCGACAGAAACGGAATGCACATTGAAATCGACGTTCGCCGTGACGCGTCACCGCAGATTGTGCTTAATCAGCTGTTTTCATACACTCAGTTGCAGACCACATTCGGTGCAATTTTACTCGCAATTGTAAACGGCGAGCCGAAGATTTTAACGCTCAAGGAATGCTTAGAACACTACATAAACTTCCAGGTTGAAATCATCACACGCCGCACACAGTTCGACTTAAAGAAAGCTCAGGAACGTTGCCACATTTTAGAGGGCTTAAAAATTGCCATCGACAACATTGACGAGGTAATTAAAATTATTCGTGCGAGCAAGGACACATCTACTGCTAAGGCTAATTTGATGGAGCGTTTCGGACTTGACGAGCCACAGGCACAGGCGATTGTACAGATGCGTCTGGGACAGCTCACAAATATGGAACGCGGAAAAATCGAGGACGAAATTGCTGCTCTTCTCGCAAAAATCAAGGAATTTACCGAATTGCTCGGAAGTCACCACCTTCTTCTTGAAAAGGTTAAGGAAGAGGCAATTGCCCTCAGAAACAAATATGCCGACCCACGCCGCACAGAAATTTGCCATATCAGCGGTGAGGTTGATATTGAGGACCTTATTCCCGAGGAAGACTGCGTTGTTACGATTACACGCTTTGGCTATGTTAAGCGTATCGCCGAGGCTGAGTACACAATTCAGCACCGCGGCGGCAGAGGCGTTAAGGGTATGTCCACAAGGGAAGAGGATGTTGCGACAGAAATGTTCATCTGCAACACCCACGATTATATCCTCTTCTTTACCGATAAGGGTAGGGTATACCGCGTAAAATGCTACACAATTCCTGAAGGTACCCGCCAGAGCAAGGGTATGAATATCGCAAATATTCTCCCGATTGCAACGGACGAAAAGGTAACCTCGATGATACCCGTTAAGGAATTTGAGGAGGACAAGTACCTCATTATGGTAACCAAAAACGGTATCATAAAGAGAATTGCACTCAACGCTTATAATACAGCCCGCAAAGGCGGACTTATCGCACTCGACTTAAACGAGGGCGACGAGCTTGCTTTTGTAAAAATGACAACGGGTGAAAATCAGATTATTATCGCTACACGTGATGGTATGTCAATCCGATTTAACGAAACTGACGTACGTCCGATGGGACGTCAGGCTCGAGGCGTTAAAGCAATGAAACTTAAATCGGGCGATACAATTGTCGGAATGAGCGTTATCGACGAAAACGCACTTGTGCTGACCGTTTCCGAAACCGGCTACGGACGTCTCAGCAACCCCGACAACTACCGCGTTCAGTCCAGAGGCGGTAAGGGACTTACAAACTATCATACCGAAAAGTACGGCAAGGTTGCCGGCATCAGCGTTATAAACCCAGACGACGATATTATACTCATCAGCGAGGAAGGCGTTGTTATCCGTATTAACGCAGGCGACGTTCGAATTTGTGCTCGTCCGAGCAAGGGTGTAACGCTTATGAGAATTAACGAGGGTAACCGAGTTGTTTCGTTTGCACATCTTCCGCACGAGGACGAAGAAACCGAAAAGCCCGTTGACAACAGCGAGCCTGAGGCTGAACCTGAGGAAACAGCTGAAAATGAAGAGTAATAATGTAATTCTTGCCTCCGCATCACCGCGGAGGCAGGAGCTTTTAAAGAAGATTTTCCCAGAATTTAAAATAATCCCTGCCGATATTGACGAAAGTTACGGCGGAGATATCTCCGCAACCGAGGTCGCACAATTTTTAGCCGAAAAAAAGGCAGAGCATATAAGCAAAATGTATCCCGACAGCCTTGTTATCGGTAGCGACACGACCGTTGTTTCAGGCGATATTATCCTCGGCAAACCCGAAAACGAGACGGACGCGGTACGTATGCTAAAGCTTTTAAGCGGAAATGCTCATAAGGTTATTACGGGCGTGAGCTTGTTTTCAGGCGAATTCTCCTATTCCTTTTCCGAAACGACCGAGGTACTTTTCCACGAGCTTTCCGACAGCGAAATCGCCGGGTATATAAAAACAGGCGAGTGGTCAGATAAGGCAGGAGCCTACGGAATACAGGGTGCCGCCGGTGCCTTTGTTGAAAAAATTAACGGAAGTTTTGACAACGTGGTCGGTCTTCCGTGCGAAAAATTAAAAGCCGTTCTTAAAGAAAAAGGCTTTCTGAATTAAAATAAAAAGGTATAAAAAAGGAGAGGTTCCAAGTTTCGGAACTTCTCCTTTTTCTAATGGTTATTCATATTTGTGGATTAATTTTAAGGTATTGCTGTAGTTTTTTGGAATATCAACATAAGCTAACTCATACGAATCTTCCTCTAAGAGATTCGCTTTGCCGTAATAAAATTGCAGGATATAAAAGCTTTCGTCGTCCTCAGAATATCCTTTTTCCTTATAATCCTTTCTTATTGCATGTAAAAGCTCTGAGCATTTGTCGGATTTAAGGGTTCTGGAAAGGTCGAAACCCTCGTGATAAAGCTCAACCGAGGTTATGTATTTTTCATCACAAACGAACAGCGGATTTGTGTTCGATACGTATTCGTAACTTTTCAAAAACGGAATGTTTGTTGAGGCGTCGCCGTCAACCAAAAAGTTCGTGTAATTCCTATTTATCTTTCTGCCGTCGTTTAAAGTGTAGGTTATGTTAAAATCGGAATGCTCGTAGGGCGAAAGTGCCGAGGCAACGGTAATAGAGGTTTTATAAAGATAATTCATTCTGGCCTTATCGAGCATACTTCTTTCCCTGTAGCTTTCCAGCTCAATTACCTTTTTGTGAGCATTTACGGTATCTTTAATAATCTTTTTGTCGGTTATCTCGTGGTCCATAATATTAACGCCGTCAACATAGAAGGAGCGGTCTCCCGTAAGGCTGACGCTTTTAATTTCGCTGACTTTTGGAACATATTCCTCAAAACCGTACCAGCCGAAGTGGAGCATCGAGAAAAATACCGCAAAGCACGCGAGCATTGCACCGTAGGGGATAAGCCCCTTTACAAAGCCTTTAAGACCGTGGGCGAAAATAATCTGGATAATAACGTGGGCAATGAGCGAGCCGACTATCATTCCAAACCAGAATACAATATAATCGGTTGTACTGCTGCTTGTGGAAAGGAATAAAAACGCCGACACAATTCCTGCCGAAAAGCTGACTAAAACCTTAATCGCAATAAGCGGAAACTTATATGCAAAGCCTGAGTCCGCACTCTCTGCTCTGCGAATTTTAATGAGCAGGAAAGAAAGAATAAGACATACAGCACTGAAAATCAGCCAATAAACATAACTTAGACTAAACAGAGAGAGAGCGGGACTTAAAAAGAGGAGCAGGTAAGGGTTAATCTCAACATTATAGCCAATTAGAAGTGCCGCGGGTAAAATGGTAAGAAAGTAAATTGCAATCGGTGTTGCAAAATTTATAACAACGAAGGATACGATTTTGTCGGAGGTTTTTCCGCAACAGATGGAAAGAAGTCCGAAAAAGCAGATGTTGGAGAAAAGCATCACAAAGGATGAAAGCGTTACTAAAAGTGGGTTAACCTTATCTGCATCGAAAAAGGCAGGGAGATTTAGGTTGTCAGGATAAAAAATAGTAACAAGAAGAAAGACAACGACCATCGGAACGCCTGAAATAACAGTTGCTGAAAAAAGCTTTGTGAAAAACAACGTTCTTCTTGAAACAGGAAGCGAACCGGTCATATCTGTCTGACGTTTGTTGTGGAGATACGAGAACGATTTTATAGAAACGATTAACCCGATTATCATTGAGGTTAAAAATGTTTCCACGAGCATAAGGAAAGAGGGGTAGTCGTTGTTGCCTGTTCCTCCGATTACCGCACAGGTAATCGCGTAGAATGCGAGAATTGAAAGATATGCTACAATTACTGAGCGGTTGGTTTTTATTGTCCATAAAAACAGCGATAAGCCTTTTTTAAATTTAGACTTAAAGAATGTTGTCGATGTCATAGCCTGCACCCTCCATTTCGTTAATGAATACTTCTTCGAGCGTAAGCGGAAGAGCCTCTAAAAATACGGGACCTAAAGCCTCGAGCTTTGGCATAAACTCTTCTTCTGCACCCCTGATAGTCAGGTTGTACAGATTTCCGCTTTTTGTTTTGTTTACTATTTCTAAATCTTCAAATAAATCTTCGGAAACATCGTCCTTAAATGCAATCTGAACCTTATGTATACCGAGCTTTAAATCGTCAAGCTCTTTTTCGAGAAT
>JAFLSL010000006.1 GCA_022510985.1 Ruminococcus sp.
CAACGGGCGACGGAATTGCACTTGCCCATATGCTCGGAGCAGAAATTAAGCACCTTTCGCGAATTCAATTCCACCCGACAGCTTTTGCCGCAGAAAATGAAAGAGAACGCTTTTTAATCTCCGAGGCTGTCCGCGGCGAAGGTGCGGTTTACTTAAACTGCAAGGGCGAAAGATTCCTTTTTAAATATGATGAAAGGGGCGAGCTTGCCCCGAGAGACGTTGTATCAAACGCCGTAATCCGTGAAGCAATCGAAACTGACAGCGAAAAGTTTTATCTTGACATCACCTCAAAGGACGCTGACTTTATCAAGCAAAGGTTCCCGATGATATACAGCCGCTGCCTTGAGGAAGGGATTGATATGACTAAGGATAAAATCCCCGTATTCCCCTGCCAGCATTATCTTATGGGCGGTATTCAGGTTTACGATACGGCTCAGACCACCGTCGAGGGACTTTACGCCGCGGGAGAATGCACCCACACCGGAGTTCACGGAGCAAACCGACTTGCAAGTAACTCGCTTTTGGAGGCACTCGTCTACTCAAGAAGTGCGGCTGAAAATATGATGGGCAAAATCGAAAAATTCGGAAGAAATCAGCTCGGAGAAGCACCGAAACTTCCAAGCACAAAAGGCAACAAGCTCCCGACAGGAATTCGCACAGAAATCAGAAGAATTATGCAGGACACCTACTTCGTACTTCCTAAACCCGAGAAAGATCAGGAAAGCTTTATAGAGGTTGACAAAATCTTAAACAAGCTTATAACAGGTAACTACGAGCTTTCGATTGATTTTGTGGAGGCTCGCTCAATCGCGATTATCGCGGGAATTATACTTGATGAACTGAAAGAGGGAATTAACCTATGATGTTAAATAAGATTTATATTGACAGACTTATAGAAAACGCTCTGCTTGAGGATATTAACTATGTTGACGCGGCGACCGATTATCTCATACCCGATAACCAGCAGAATTCGGCACAGTTTATCGCCAAAGCTGACGGAGTTTTAGCTGGAATTGATGTTGCACTTCGAGTTTTTGAAATTCTTCAGCCCGATTTCAAGGCAGAGGTTTTCAAAAATGACGGCGACATTCTTAAAAAGGGCGATGTAATCGCTAAGATAAGCGGTAATACCAAGACGCTTTTAAAGGGTGAGAGAACAGCTTTAAATCTACTTCAGCATATGAGCGGAGTTGCAACGGCTACCAATAAAGCGGTTAAGCTTATTGAAGGTACTAACGCATCAATCGCCGACACAAGAAAAACTCTCCCCGGACTTCGCCCCGTTGAAAAATATGCCGTAACCGTAGGCGGCGGAAAAAACCACCGCTACAATCTCTCGGACTGTGCAATGCTTAAGGACAATCACGTTGACGCAGGCGGCGGAATTACAAACGCCGTAAAAGCCCTTAAAGAAAAACTCGGACATACTGTTAAAATTGAGCTTGAGGTTCGTAATCTTGACGAGCTTAAAGAGGCTTTGGACGCTGACGTAGATATCATTATGCTAGACAATATGAACTGTGAGGATATGAAAAAAGCGGTTGAAATAACCGCCGGAAAAGCAAAGCTCGAAGCATCCGGCGGTATAACCGACGAAACTATCCGAAATGTTGCCGAAACGGGAGTTGACATAATCTCTATGGGAGCAATTACCCATTCGGTTAAGGCTTTCGACATTTCTCTTAAAATTATAAAATAGTTGACAGAAAAAGAAAATTGTAGTAATCTATAGTTACAATAAAACACTGGGGGGCTGCTAAAGCGGCTGAGATAAAGGTGTGACCTTTGACCCATAACCTGATGCGGATAATGCCGACGTAGGAAGCTTGTTTATATATTGTTTATATAATTAATTACTGTTTACACGGCACTATGCATCTGCATAGTGCCTTTTTATTTTATTAAAAGGTTAAAAGGAGTAATGGAAATGAAGAAAAAAAGAGTTTTAATGCTTACCGAAACTGCTATTTTAATTGCACTTGCCACAGTTTTAAGTATGGTTAAGCTGTTCGACCTGCCGTACGGCGGAAGTATTACCGCGTTCAGTATGGTTCCTATTATGGTTGTCGCTTTCAGATACGGCACAAAATGGGGCTTGCTCGCAGGTTTTGTAAACAGTCTTATCCAGCTTTTACTCGGAGCAAACAACCTATCCTACGCTACCTCCCCCGCTGCAGCTGTAGCAATTATTATGTTTGACTATGTTCTTGCGTTCTCGTTCATCGGACTTGCGGGAGTTTTCTCTAAGGTAATAAAGGACAAGCCGATTTCAGCAGTTGCAGGTGCAACATTAGTATGTGCTATCCGCTATATTTCCCACGTTATTTCGGGTTGTACGGTATGGGCAGGAATTTCAATTCCGACAACTGCGGCTCTTCTGTATTCTTTAAGCTACAACGCTACATATATGATTCCCGAAACTATCATCAGCGTTGCTGTAGCATATTGGCTTTGCAGCTCTCTCGACTTTACAACCGACACAATTTCAAGAGCAAAAAAGACAACTTCTTCCGCTTTAACTGCGGCACTCTCATCAATCAGCGTTCTTTCAATCGCTGTTGCTGTTATTGTTGACGCCGTTATGGTATTCAGTCCTCTACAGAATGCCGAAAGCGGCGAGCTGGATTTCAGCCTTATTTCAAACGTAAATCTTCCGTTAATCGGAATTGTTTCTGCTGTGGGTGTAGTTCTCTGCATCGTTTTTGCAGTAGTTGCAAAACTCACTAAGAAGAAAACTAACGCGTAATTCAGCTAAAATATTTTAATAAAACTGCCCCGATTTTGCTTTTGCAATATCGGGGCTATTTTTATAAGCTGATTTACTTTTCAGGCATAATATGCTAAAATATTTTCGGTGATAATTATGACAGAAAAAGAAAGAATGTTAAGCGGAAAGCTTTATAATGCTCTTGACAGCGAGCTGAGAAAAGATATGCGTGACTGCAAATACAAGCTTAGCAAATTTAACAATATGCTTATGGACGAAACAGCTGAACGTACAGAAACTCTTCGTGAAATTCTCGGCGGTTCGGGGGAATGGCTCTATATTGAACCGCCGTTTTACTGCGACTACGGAAAAAATATTTTTGTCGGCGACAGTTTTTACGCAAATTATAATCTGCATATTTTGGACTGTGCAAGGGTAACTATCGGAAATAATGTTTTAATCGGTCCGATGTGCGGAATATATACTGCAGGACATCCGATAGACTCTGAGGTAAGAAACACGGGACTTGAATTTTCTAAGGAAATTAAAATCGGCGACAATGTATGGATTGGCGGAAATGTTACAATAAACCCCGGTGTAACTATCGGAAGTAATGTTGTTATCGGTTCAGGCTCTGTGGTCACTTCAGACATTCCCGACAACTGCATCGCTTTCGGAAACCCGTGCAAAGTGCATAGAGAAATTACCGATGACGATAAAAAATACTGGAAAGAAGAGCATAGAAAATATATCGAAGAAATTGAAAACAATAATTGACTTGCTTTTTTGGTAAAATTATTGTACACTATACAAAACTAAGGAGGCAAACTATGGCAGATTTTATAAATGAAAACACAAACGAAGAAGAGGTTATAATCATTGAACTAACCGACGAGGACGGAGTCAGCACCGAGTTTGAGTATCTCGACACAATTCAGCTAGACGGCGACGAGTACGTTGTTCTTATTGAAAATGTTGAGGATGCCGAAGGCGTTATCGTACTCAGAATTGACTCGATTGACGACGAAACTGAAAACTACGTCGGAGTTGAGGACGAGGAAATTGTCGAAAAGGTTTACGAAATCTTTAAGAAAAACCATAAAGATGATTTCGAGTTTACTGATTGATAATAAAAAAATACAAAAGCTGTATCAGAACAGTTAGTTTTGATACAGCTTTTTATTTTGTTCTATAATCTACAAATGATTGCAATTAGTTAAATGATATGATAAAATATTCTTGCGACATTTTTTAATAATAATGCTTAATAACTTACTAATAATAGGTATGTGTTTTTACTTTGGTAAAAACGCATGCTCTTATACGCATACTTGTTATAGTAAGTTATTGTGTTATTAAAATGTGTCGCAACATTTAGAGCAATGTGTTTTTCGTGCGTAGCTCTAAGGGTTACGCACTTTTTTGTTTTGGATAAAAAGTTATGAAAAGAACAGTTAAAATTATTATCATTTCTATAATTTGTTTGTTATTGTGCGTTACTGTCCTGATTACGTATTGTAATAAGGATGTAATTAAAAGCTATTTTATTGCCAGCCCTACCGAGTCATATACTGTCAAAAAACAAAATCCGTTACCGCTACCAAAAAAACAAAACCAAGTAAAAAGTCGACTAAAAATAAAACAAATTCTAAGGAAGAGATAAGTTTTACATATGTTTTAAATACTAACACTCGTCGTTTTCATTATGAAAGTTGCGGTTATGTGGATACAATTGCCAAACATAATATGGAAGTTTTTAAAGGAGAGCGGGATGAAAACAGTCCACCGGACTGTTTTTTAACGCCCTTTCGAGTCCCTTCCGGCTTTTAGTGCTAATAGAAAACGGATAGTGCAAAGCACTATCCGTTTTCTATTGGCACGCCGGAAGGGACTCGAACCCCCGATCTCACGGTTCGTAGCCGTGCACTCTATCCAGCTGAGCTACCGGCGCATTTTTTCGGGCGGATTTTTTCCGCCCGTATATAATACCACTTTCCGAACTAAAATGCAAGTGTTTTTTACAGATTATTGTAAAAAGCGTGGAATGCACGGTACGCTTCGTATACGTCAACCTTGCTGACAAGCTCGAAAGGAGCGTGCATCGAAAGCACGGGAACGCCTAAATCCACAACGTCAACATTCATATTTGCCACATATTTAGCGATTGTTCCGCCGCCGCCGATATCGACCTTGCCAAGCTCACCAACCTGCCACATAATCTTATTTTTCTCAAGCATTGAGCGGATTTCGCCCATATACTCCGCGGACGCGTCGGAAGTATCATACTTTCCGCCGTGGCCCGTATATTTTGAAATTATTACGCCCTGATTAATATAGCTTGAGTTTTTAGCCTCATAAGCACTTGCATAAATCGGGTCGAATGCTGCGTTAACATCGGCTGAAAGGCATTTGCTTTTTGAAAGAACTCGGTAACCCTCTTCCCCATCAGCCTTAGCTAAATCATAAATAAAATATCTTAAGAAGTCGCTCTGCATACCTGTATTGCCGTCGGAGCCTGTTTCCTCTTTATCGGCAAGATATGTGATGCAGGTATCCTCGGGAATATCCGTATTAATTGCCGCCATAAGTGCAGGATACGCACAAACCTTGTCGTCGTGGCCGTAACCACCGATAAGTCCACGGTCAAAGCCGACGTCACGGCTCTTCTGAGCAGGAACGAGGCACAATTCAGCCGAAAGGAAATCGCCCTCGGTAATGCCGTACTTCTCGTTTAAGATTTTCATAACGTTAAGCTTTACAAGCTCGCTTTCCTCATCCTCTGTATCGAGCGGACGTGAGCCGATTAGCACATTGAGATTTTCTCCTTCAATCGCCTGTCCGAGCTTTTTTTGAGCCTGCTCACGGGCAAGGTGCGGAAGCAAATCGGTAATACAGAAACAAGGCTCGCTTTCGTCACAACCGACATTAATATCAACCTTTGTACCGTCCAGCTTAACAACCGTACCGTGGAGTGCAAGCGGCATAACCGTCCACTGATACTTTTTTATCCCGCCGTAGTAGTGAGTTTTAAAATAAGCAAGACTGCTCTCCTCGTAAAGCGGATTGGGCTTTAAGTCAACTCTCGGAGAGTCGATATGAGCAATTGAAAGGCGTGTGCCGTTTTTCGTACCGTTTTTGCCGATAACGGCGAGAGCAATTGCCTTATCACGGTTGATATAATAAACCCTATCGCCTGCGTTATATTTTTTATCAGGCTCAAATTTTTTAAAGCCGTTCTCCTCGGCAAGTTTCAGCGAATAACTAACAGCCTCTCGCTCAACAGGAGAATTGTCGAGGAACTCTTTATACCCCTCACAAAATTCATCTGCCTTTTTTATCTCTTCTTTTGAAACAGTAGAAATACCTTTTTTAGCCGACATAAAAAGCTCTTCTTTGAGTGCTTTTGTCTTGTTTTTCTCGTCTGACATAATCGTTACCTCCATTTATCATTTTAACTGAAATACAGTTTATTATACATTTTTTTAGCCCGCAAAACCTTTTTAACGTACTTCTCGGTTTCGGGATAAGGAATTTTTTTAAGTGTTTTTCCGTCGGAGCTGTATTCTTCATCTTTCAACCAATCGGATACAACAAATCCGGCGTTATATGCCGCCACCGCACACTGTTCGTTCCCATAATAGTTGAGAAAATATTTCAGAAGATACGAGCCGTAGTCGATATTAACCGACGGCTCAGACAGCTTTTCTAAGCTTTCGCTTTCACCGCGAAGTCCCTTTATCCATTCAAAGCTTTCGGGCATAACCTGCATAAGTCCTACTGCCCCAACATGACTTTCGGCATTCGGATTAAAGTCCGATTCTGTGCGGATTACGGCGTATATAAGCGGCTTTTCGAGGTCATAATCGTTTGACGCTTTATCGACGCAATCGCTGTATTTAATTGGATACAGGCTCTCTGTGAGCAGGTTCTGTGCCTTGCCGAAATTATTAATCAGGAGCCACACTATCGCCCCCGATATCGCAATAAGGAAAAGGAACACCATAAAATTGCGAAATCGGCGAGGTTTTCGTTTGTATCTTCCAGCCAAGGTACACCTCAAATTTTTGAAATTATCTCTTTCACTTTAGCTTTCAAATCCTCTAAAGTAGAGTTATTTTCTATATAGTAATCGCAGTTTTCCTTAAAGAAACTGTCAGAAAACTGAATTCGAATTCGTTTTTTTGCCGTTTCCTCCGATATGTTATCACGTTTTGTAATTCTTTTAATCCTTATATCTTCATCGGCACATACCGCGACAACATCGTCGCAGATTATATCCATTCCCGCCTCAAAAAGCTGAGGAGCATCAAAAATAATTTTCTCATTTCCCGAAGCCGTCAGCTCTTTAAGCTCGTTTATAAACAGCGTTGTGATATGAGGGTGCATAATTGAGTTGAGGATGTTAACACTCGCTTTATCCTTAAAGGCTCTTTTGGCAAGTTCCTTTCGGTCAATTCCATTTGAGGTCATAAGGTCAACACCAAACATCAAAAGAATATTTTCCTCGACAATGCAGTTTTTTATCGCCTTTCTTGCGAGGATATCCGCGTCAATCACCTTGTAACCGTTTTCCTCAAAAATATCTCTGACAACGCTCTTGCCCGAGCCTGTTGTACCCGTAAGACCTATAAGCTTATAGTTCTTCAAGATTAATCACCTCGAATCCCGCCGCACGAATGAGGCGGTTGTAAACAGCCATTCCGACGCCGTCAGGCTTCGGGCATCGTGCATAGACTGTTTTTATCTCAGGTTTCTTATCGATTTCTCTTAATAATTTGAAAAGCTCGTGAGCCTGTTCGCTGTAGTCGTTCTCCGCACCGAGGGTAAAGCTTTGCACACTAAGTTTTTCTTCACTGCCCTTATAGCATAAAGCGGCAACGTCATCAGCCTTTTTACTGTTTACAAAATCTATGTAGCTTTCATCGTCCGATAAAACAAGAATTACTCTCGCTTTAGGTGAATAGTGCTTGTATTTCATTCCGGGGGAAGAGGCCTTTACACCTTTTTCAAGCTCGTTTAAAACAGCGTCGTCAACGTCAATCTCTCCGATTACGCTTTCAATCTCCTCAACAGTAATACCGCCCGGTCTTAAAAGCCTCGGCTTTTCGGCAGCTAACGTAATAACCGTGCTTTCAAGCCCGACTGAGCATTCTCCGCCGTCCAAAACAGCATCTATTCTTCCGTTTAAATCCGACATAACGTGCTGTGCAGTTGTCGGGCTGGGTGAACCTGAAATGTTAGCCGAGGGTGCCGCAAGCGGACATCCCGCTGCTTTAATAACAGACTGTGCGGTTTTGTGGGACGGGAAACGGATTGCAACCGTATCAAGCCCCGCACTCACTTCGTCGGGTACAGCCTCGCCTTTCGGCATAATAATCGTAAGCGGACCGCTCCAGAATTTTTGTGCAAGTTTAAGTGCATCTTCCGGGATTTCTGAAACGAGCCTATACCTTTTTATGTCGTCAAAATCCGCAATATGAACGATAAGCGGATTGTCCATAGGACGACCTTTAGCCTCAAAAATTTTTTTGACAGCATTGGGGTTAAGTGCGTTTGCCGCAAGCCCGTAGACAGTTTCGGTCGGAATAGCGACTAAACCGCCGTCCGCTAAAATTTTGCCTGCTGTATTTATATCGTTTTCATTATCTTTTAATAATAATGTATTCATCAAATTAGTTTTCCATACTCTCCTTGAGTTTCTCTGCACGGTCAGCAGCAACAAGCGAATCAATTACTTCGTCTAAATCGCCGTTCAGAATATCTTCGAGCTTGTAAAGCGTAAGTCCGATACGATGGTCAGTCAGACGTCCTTGAGGATAATTATAGGTTCTGATGCGTTCACTTCGGTCTCCGCTGCCGACCTGACTTTTTCTTTCGGCGGAAATCGCACTGTCCTGTGCCTCTTGCTTTTGCTGAAGAAGGCGTGACTTTAAAACCTTCATTGCCTTGTCCTTGTTTTTATACTGACTTCTTTCATCCTGACATTCCACAACCATTCCTGTCGGAAGGTGCGTAATGCGTATTGCAGACGAGGTTTTGTTGATATGCTGACCGCCTGCACCGGAACTTCTGAAGGTATCGATTTTTAAATCCTTTGGATTGATTTCCATTTCAACCTCGTCAGCTTCAGGCAGAACAGCTACGGTAGTAGTAGAAGTATGAATTCTTCCCTGACTTTCGGTTTCGGGGACACGCTGAACACGGTGAACTCCGCTCTCATACTTAAAGCGGCTGTAGGCACCGTCGCCGTTTATCATAAATGATACTTCTTTAAAACCGCCCAGCTCGGTTTCATTTGCATTAATAAGCTCGATTTTAAAGCCCTTTGCCTCGGCATACATACTGTACATACGGTACAAAACAGCAGAGAAAAGTGCACTTTCCTCTCCGCCTGCACCTCCGCGGATTTCAACGATTACGTTACGTTCGTCGTTCGGGTCCTTAGGAAGAAGTAGAATTTTAAGCTCATCGGAGAGCACCTCGACCGACTTTTTAGCCTCGTCAAGCTCAATTTGGGCAAGCTCCTTCATTTCGCTGTCCATAGAGGAATCGTTTAAAATCTCGAGACTTTCCTCAATTGCGTTCTGATTTTCCTTGTACTCTCTGTATTTAAGAACAACCGGCTCAAGCTCGCGGATTTCTTTCATTATCTTCTGATACTCTTCTACGTTTGCCGCAATAGACGGCTCGTAGATTTTTTTATTTAATTCGCTGTAGCGTTTGTCAAAAATTTCTATTTTTTCAAACATTAGCTGATTACCTTCTTAATATTTTTTTCGATTTTTTTTCGAGGTGCCATAACCTCGTGTCCGCAACCCTCGCAACGGATTTTAAAATCCATTCCCATTCTCAAAAGGGTAAAAACTTTACTTCCGCAAGGGTGAGGCTTTTTCATCTCTATTTTGTCACCGATTTTTAGCTCCATAAATACCTCCGACAATAAAGCCTATACATAATATATTATAATTCATTTGTAAAAAAATAGCAACCTAATATATTTTAATACAATTAAGGATATATTTAGGCTCTAAAACAGGCTAATTCTGTATACTATATATAAATTTAAAAAAAATTTTTAAAACCACTTGTAAATAAAAAATTTTAGAGTTAAAATGTTATTACAAATATGTAATAGTATAATAAAATATAATAGTAAAATAAGAGAGGGAAATTTAAAAATATGAAAAAATTCGTTTCAATTTTACTTTCAGTTATAATTCTTTCAACAATGATTTCGCTTGCTGTTCCTGCAAACGCGGTTTCAAGCGACAAATATTTTGCGGGTGAGGAGTCTATTGAACCTACAAGCGAGGCTTCGCAGGAAACTACCGCAGAGGAAACCACAGAGCCGACAAGTGACGTAACTACTCCTACACAGTCCCCCACTCAGGAAACAACTGAACCGGTAATCACCCCGAGTGCTCCTAAAAATTTCCGAGTAACCTCAACCTCAACTGACTTTATCATACTTAAATGGGATAAGGTTTCGGAGGCTACAAGCTACGTTATCAGTCGTGCTGACGAGAAATCAGACGGCACAATAGGAAATTATAAAGAAATTAAAACTATTGATACCAACGCAGTAACATCATATAAAAACACTGCAGACATAAAAGCAGGTAAGTTGTACAAATACAAGATTGTAGCTGTAAGAAAAGCTTCTGTTACCACAAAAAGCTCAGCTCAGACGCTCAAGGCTATGACAAATCCCGATAACGTTAAGACGCTGAAGGTATCGGCTAAAACAACCGACTCGATGACAATTAAATGGAGTAAAAACTCAAGTGCATCTAAATACATAATTTTACGTTCAGATGAAAAATCTAACGGAAAATTTACAAACTACAGCTCAATTAACGCTGCAAGCAAATCAAAGACAACCTTCACCGACAAGGGCTTAAAGGCAGGATATTTTTACAAATACAAGGTTTGTGTTCAGAAAACAAAGAGCGGTGTTACCGCAACAAGCTCAGGCAAAACAGTCAAAAACGCAACTAAGCTCGCATCACCTAAAAAAGTTGTAAATAAAAAATCTACAACAACAAAAATCAAAATCGCCTGGAGCAAAGTTGCTAAGGCTTCAAAATATGAGGTTTACAGAAAAACCGCAAATACAAAATACAAGAAAGTAGCAACCACCTCATCCACAAGCTATATTGATACAAAAGTTACTACGGGAACTAACTACAAATACAAGGTCAGAGCCTTCCGCACCTCAGGCGGTAAAAAATACTACGGAGTATTTAACTCTATTAAAACAGCTACAAGCGTTAACGCTGTTACGGGCTTAACCATCAAGTCTTATTTAAAAAGAGGACTTTTATCCTGGAAAGCTGTAGACGGTGCCTCGGGATATGAGGTATATGTTCAGAGGGCTGACGGCTCATGGCTTAAAAAAGCATCAACCACAATGACAAGTCACTTAACAGGCAAATTAAAGCTCAAAAAAACATACACGTTTTCTGTTAAATCCTATAAATACGTAAACGGAAATAAGGTTTACGGAAAAGCTAAGACAGCAAGCGTAAGGGCTAGCAAATCGGCTTACGGAAAAACTCCTTCCGGAACTTGGGTTGAGGTTTGCACTGAAACTCAAAAAATGTATATGTATGTAGACAATAAGCTTTATGTAGTTACAGACGTAGTTACAGGTATGGCAGGCGGAGCTTTGGCTACAACCCATGGTTACCATACTGTTTTAAACAAAAAATCTCCCGCGGTTTTAAAAGGCTCCTATGGCTCCAGCAGTTGGACTACTCCTGTAAGCTATTGGATTGCATTCACAAGCGACGGTCAGGGTATTCACGACAGCACATGGCGTGGAGCTTACGGCGGAAACATCTATCTCCACGACGGGTCGCACGGCTGCGTAAACACCCCGATTTCAGCTGTTAAAAAGATTTACTCAAAAGCTTATGTCGGAATGCCCGTAATTGTATTCTGATTAAACTTATAAAATTCGGCTCTCGGTTTTCCGGGAGCCTTTTTATTACAAAAACATCTTAAATGTTGTAAAAATTGTCGAAATATGGTATATTTTATTGGACAATAAATTTGAGGTGTGTTATGGAATATTTTTCTGCGGCGGATATACTTATCCCAAAAAAAGATTTTGAAAAATGGGCGGTTATCGCCTGCGACCAATATACTTCCGAAAGAAATTATTGGCAGGATGTTGAGAGAATAACAGAGGGTTATCCTTCGGCACTTAATATAGTTCTGCCAGAAGTTTATCTAAAAAAAGATAACAGCGAGAGGATTAACGACATCAACGAAACAATGCTTGAGTATCTCGAGGGAGATGTTTTTGAGGAACATAAAAACTCGATGATTTACGTTGAGCGTGAATCTAACCATACAATTCGCCGAGGCTTAGTCGGGGTTATCGACCTTGAAGATTATGATTATAAAAAGGACAGTGACGCACTTATAAGGGCTACCGAGGCCACGGTTTTAGACCGTATTCCACCGAGAATTGAAATCAGAAAAAACGCCAGCCTAGAAATGCCCCACGTAATACTTCTTTTTGATGATCCTAAGCTTTCGGTTATTGAGCCTTTAAAGGATAAAAAGAAGAATTTTAAATCCGCTTACAACTTCGAGCTTATGAAGGGCGGCGGACATATTGACGGATGGTTTTTAGACGAGCAGACAATTTGCGAGGTGCAAAATGCTCTTAAAAGGCTTTTGGAAAGCAAGGATGACACAATGCTCTTTGCGGTAGGCGACGGAAACCATTCGCTCGCTTCAGCTAAGGAATGTTACAATCTTTCCAAAAATCCGCTTGAAAGATACGCACTCGTAGAAATTGTAAACATCCACGACGAAAGTATATCATTCCAGCCGATTTACAGAGTACTCTTTAATGTTGACGAAAAGGATTTTCTCGACAGCTTTAAAATATACACCGATCATATGGGCAGTCAGAACACGCAGTTCTTTGAATATGTTTCAACTAAAAAGAGCGGATTTTTAGAGGTTAAATCGACAGCAAAGCTTCCTATCGGAACACTGCAGGGATTTATCGACCGCTATGTCAGTGCTCACCCGAACGTAAAGGTTGATTATATTCACGGCAGCGAGGTTGTAAGAAAGCTCTGCAAAACCCCGAACACCTTAGGTTTTCTTTTTGACGGTATGACAAAGGCTGAGCTATTCCCCGCGATTTCAGCTGACGGCTCTCTGCCGAGAAAGACATTCTCTATGGGACACGCTCAGGATAAACGCTTTTACCTTGAGGCCAGGAGAATTAAGAGTTAAGAGTTAATAATCAAAAAGAGGACATCTCACGATGTCCTCTTTTTGTTATATTTTCACTTGTGTTTTAACCCAAAAGTCCCCAAGATAGGAATTCAGGGAATATAATTCTCCACCAAGCCTCGTTGTGTTCGCCTTTGTCTTCGATTGAAAGCTTAATTTTATCGGGACTGTAGCCTTTTGAGATAAGTCGTGTGTTCATTGAGATAACGTCGGGGTAAAGCTCATCTTCAAGCCCTACTTTTCCGTTGTAGATGTAGAGCCTCGGCATATCAGCGGAGGTGAAGTCAAACTTTGAAAGATAGGAATTCCAAACATTTGAATTGAAGAGCAAGAACGCCGGAGAAAGTGCACCGATTCCGCCGAATTTATCCTTATTCTCCATTCCGATATAGAATGCCTCAAGTCCGCCCGAGCTTGAACCTGCTATAAAGTTATCAACTCTTGCGGGTGAGGAATTGTAATTTTTCTGTACATACGGCATAACGGTATTTACGACGAAATCGGAGAACTGTTTACCCGTACGGTTTGAAAATTCGTTCGCATAAGACGGAACAACCGGGCCTAAATCGGGTGTCAGCTCGCTGTCACGCTTGCTGTTTCCGTTATCAATTCCGACGATAATTACTCCCCTACCGCCGTTTGACATCATAGATTCAACCGCGTCGGTAACTTCCCAGCCGCCGTAGCCGTCCTGATGGTCGTCATCAAAAAGATTCTGACCGTCCATTATATAAACAGTTCTGAACTTGTCTGCGGAGGTTGCTGAATAATCAGCCGGCGTCCATATCCAGATTTTCTTTGTATAACCTGCTGAATACGTTAAATTAGTTTTAGTAATTTTGCCTCCGTCGGCACCTGAAACCGCATAGGTTCCCACAAGCATAGCTCCTGAGTTTGAGCTGTCGGAAATAAAGAAGCCTGAGCTTGCCTTATTAACGGGGATATTCACCGTCTGCTGTGATGAGCCGTTATTAAAGATTATTCTATCGTATTTATTGACATCAACGGTCGAGGAATATATCCTCTCACCGTAATCATTTGAGGTATATTTTGTAATCGGAGTTCCGGGCCAAGACTTTTCGGTTGCCTGAGTTTGGGAATTATAAAGGTAGAAAT
>JAFLSL010000060.1 GCA_022510985.1 Ruminococcus sp.
GAATATATGAAAGCTTTTTATGACGAACTGTTTGATACGCTCGGTGCAAAAGGAGTTATTACTTGTGTTGCTTCCGGTAATGAAGCAACGGACTTAAACGGTGTAAACGATCCCGAATCCCCATTTTACGACGACGGATTTTATAGCCTTCCTGCGTGCAGCGACAGCATATACTGCATAAATGTAACAGCAGGTACCGAAAAAGATAATCTCGCGAGTTTTGCCAACTATGGGGATAAATATGTTGACGTTATCGCCCCCGGCACAAATATACTCTCGACAGTTTCCTACAATTGTTTTAACCCGACAATATATGACGAAAGTGAACGAGAAAAGCTTTGTGCTTTTTATCAAAATTTTGACGGAGAACTTAAAAGTACAGATTTCGGATATCCGAGTATCGTAACCGAAATAGGAAGTCAATATGTCCTTTCAAAAAAGCTTAAATTTGAGCAGTCAGATTCTTTCTTCGGACTTTCGGGTAAAAGCCTGAAAATCTCAACAGGTAATAAAAAGTCAGGAAAAAATCAATTTTTTGCTTTTGAAATTCCGTTTACTATTAATGAAGAAGATAAGAACTACAGTATAAGTTTTATGGGCTCAAGTCCGTCGGAAACTGAAGGAATAGTTTTTGATGTTCCCTTTGATTACGACACTTCGAATATAATAAGTGATATCGAAGACGAATACCAGGAGTGTTATTTCAGTGGTGAAGATTGTTGGAGCCATGTTGTTTATAATGCGAAGACTTCTTCTTCGGAATATGAAAAATCCAAGGAAAGAAAGCTCGTTGTCGCTCTTTATGGCGAAGGTGATTTTATAATTGACGATTTTGCCATAAGCAGTCAGTCCGTATCCTCAGATGAATTCGGAAAATATGATTTCTATTCAGGAACTTCTATGGCGACTCCCTTTGTTACAGGAGCGGTTGCACTCATCGAAAACGCTTATCCCGAGGCAACTCCTCTTGAGGTTGTAAACATCATTAAAAATTCCGGCAGAGTTTCCGCTGAACTTCAGGGGAAAGTTAAAAACGGAAGATGCCTCTCACTCGATACTACCGATAAATTATCGCCGATGATTATTAAGGCTGACTATAATGATGAAGGAAATATTGAAGTTACGGGATTTTTCAGCGATATAACATCCGTTTCCGTAGACGGAAAGAATGTGGAGATTGTAAGTCAGGATTCTGAAAAAATTATTATTAAGGACAACGGATACAGCACCTATAAAGTTAAAATAAAAGTTGAAAATGCTAACGGCAGTGATGAGCTTGAAACCTTACTTCTCAACAAAAAGTCTGTGGAAAAGACAAATAAGGTAACCGGTACTCCTTCTGATACAAGTACGGCTATTATGGTTCCGGCAGGGGATAAGGCATATTTTATTGATACATATTACGCAACAATCGGAGTTCTGAATACAAACTCACCAAAGCAGAGTTATAGCTTTACCGATGAAATGTACACAATAGATTTGCAGTCGTTCTTCGGCAACGGACCGTATACAATAACATCTGCTGTTTATTATAATTACAGGATTTATTTTACAGCAGTAAATTCTATCACAAGCTCTGACCAGAGTTATGTTCTCGGTTATGAAACAATGCTGGGTTACTATGATTTAAACCGCGGACGTACAAGAAAGTTCTGTGCTCTTCCCGATGAATGTTTGACAGGTTCAACTCTTGCGGTTTTAAATGACAGTCTTTATCTTATCGGCGGCTATGATACCAACGAATTATCATACATAGACAGTATGTATAAATTCAACTTTACAGATAACGTGTTTGAAAAGACAGAGTATAATCTTCCCGAGGCGAGAGCATATACAAGCTTTATTCAGTATAACGATAAGCTCGTTGGATTCTATGGTGCGGTAGAAAGCGGTAAAATGCCTTCCGCAATTGTATTTGACGGCTCAGGCTGGAAAACATCTTCCCTTAATTTAGAAAGCACCGACTGCGATACTCTCGTATATTCTTCTGAAAAAGTTGTAAAGAATTACTACGGTAACCTTGGAATTGACAAAGACGGCGTGTTCTGTAACGGCTCATTTGTACAAGGTTACGGCGATACATTTACCTATGATGTCGAGAATGATAAGATAATCGAGAGCGATTTTTGCTATCGAAAGAACCTTTCTGACGCAAGACTTGTCGGTACAACTGTTCCTGGTGCATTTGTTGGATTTAATATAATTGAAATCCCTGATTTTGATTACGATGATGACTTTGATTTCTGGAGCAATAGTATTTCCTCGTCTTACTACATACCGGATTTTGATTCGTCATTTAGCACAAGTACAGTTTACTCTTATCTTATTGAACTTGATAACACTTCTCACTACCCGGCCGTTCCGACAGAACCCGTAACCGAGCCTGCTACAACCGAGCCTACCACCACTGCTCCCAAACCTGTTTCGCCAAAGATTTCTTCAACCTCAGTTTCGCTTAAAGCAGGAGCAACCAAAACACTTTCGGTGACATACGGAACAGTAAAAAGTTGGAGTACATCAAAAAAATCTGTTGCAACTGTAAGTAATGGCAAAATTACAGCGTTAAATAAAGGAACTGCAACAATTACCGCAACCCTTTCAAACGGGCAGAAATTAACTTGTAAGGTTAACGTAACTTCTGCACCGACTATTAAGGTCGGCAACAAAAAATTTGTTAAGTCTAAAAAATATCCGCTTAAGAAAAACAAAACCCTGAAGATTAAAATCAGCGGAAAAGCAAGCTCTGTTAATAATGTTTATAAAACATCTAACAAAAAGGTTGCTAAGGTCGTTTCAAAAGCTTCCTCTAAAACCGTAAAAATTAAGGGATTAAAGAAAGGTAAAGCAAAAATTACAATTAAAGTAAACGGTGTAGCCTTTAAGGTGAATGTTAAGGTGAAATAAAAAGGTTAAAAGGTGCAAGTCGATAAAGTCGGCTTGCACCTTAAAATTTATATACCAATAAACTTAAAGTTTTATTTATTGTGTCATAACATCTTTTGTGTTATAATAATTTAAATTATTAAAGGGGGCATAAAAATGAATTATAAACAAGGTACAAAATGCGTGCAGGCAGGATATACTCCGAAAACAGGAGAGCCCAGAATTCTGCCTATTATTCAAAGCACAACCTTTAAATACGATACAAGCGAGGCTATGGGCAGACTTTTTGATTTAGAAGACAGCGGATATTTTTATACCCGTCTTGCTAACCCGACAAGCGACTGCGTAGCTAAGAAAATCTGTGAGCTTGAAGGCGGTTCGGCGGCTATGCTTTTGTCATCGGGACAGGCGGCTAATTTCTTTGCCGTGTTTAATATCGCGTCCGCGGGCGACCATGTTGTCGCAAATGCCGCAATCTACGGCGGAACCTACAACCTGTTCTCAGTAACAATGAAACGTATGGGAATTGACTTTACGTTCGTAAATCCCGACTGCAGCGAAGAAGAACTCGAGGCTGCAATTCGCCCGAATACAAAGGCAATTTTCGGTGAAACTATTGCAAACCCTGCACTCGCAGTGCTCGATATAGAAATGTTTGCAAAAATTGCTCATAAAAACGGAATACCGCTTATTGTTGATAACACCTTTGCAACTCCCGTGAACTGCCGTCCGATAGAATGGGGTGCTGATATTGTAACTCACTCAACAACAAAGTATCTCGATGGCCACGCGTCCTCGGTAGGCGGAGCAATTGTAGACGGCGGTAAATTTAACTGGCTTGAACACGCCGATAAATTCCCGGGGCTTACAACCCCCGATGATAGCTACCATGGTATCGTTTACGCTGAAAAATTCGGGATAGAAGGAGCGTATATCAACAAATGTGTCGCTCAGCTTATGCGTGATTTCGGTAGTATACCTTCTCCGTTTAACTCCTTCCTTCTGAATATGGGAATAGAAACTCTCCACGTTCGTATGCCTAAGCATTGCTCAAACGCTCTTGAAATTGCAAAGTTTTTAAACGCTCACGAAAAGGTTTCCTGGGTTCAGTATTGCGGACTTGAGGGCGATAAATACTACGAGCTTGGTCAGAAATATCTCCCGAACGGCTCCTGCGGAGTTTTATCCTTTGGCGTAAAGGGCGGAAGAAAAGCTGCTGAGCAGTTTATGAAAAACCTAAAGCTCTGTGCGATTGTAACCCACGTTGCAGATGCAAGAACAAGCATACTTCACCCCGCAAGCTCAACTCACCGCCAGATGACCGATGAGGAGCTTAAAGCAGGCGGAGTTGCACCCGATATGATGCGACTGAGTGTCGGCATTGAGGATGTACAGGACATTATCGCCGATATCGAAAATGCTCTTAATTCAATCTAAAATAATGACGGCAAGTCTTTAAAGACTTGCCGTCTGCTTTTTTCGATTTCTTTTTTTATTATAATACCCTGAGGTTTCAATCAATTTGGTTGTCCGAAATTGCTCTTTGTTTATTTAGAATTGCAACAAGTCTGGGACGGTTAAATCTTTGGACTACAATAAATATGCTATCAAACAATGCTGCCAGAATTGCCGTTATTAAAAAAACATCAAAACTTCCAAACGGGATTGAAAAGAATAACGATGTAAAGCTTAAAACAACAATCAGCTCGTGAACGACTTCTGCGTTGCACATATTGTTGATGATTTCTTCAATGGTATGTACTTTTCCTGAAAATTCAGACGGATCATATGTCATTATATGTTTTTTCCAATTTTTTACTTTTAAAAAGCGATATATTTTAGGTTCCCACGACTTCTGTTGAAACCAGCTCCATTTATAATTATATTTATTTTTAAAAACAAGAAAAAGAATAGGAGGGGATATAAAGCGGATTAGTAAATGATAGGCAATGACGCCGAAAGTAATTGCACATGAAAATAGCCATTGTATATGAGATGTATAATATAAAATACTACATATTACGCAACCGAAAAGTCCAATTAGCATAACTGTTAGCATCATTTTTGGTAACGGGCTGTAATACTCATCTTTTTTTCTTTTCATAAATTAACATTCCTCTTGATTTTGCTAAATTATATCATACTAAAATATGTTTGTCTATAAAGTCTGACCGCTTTTTCACATTTAAACTTAACCTCAATTTCATTTTCTTTACTTCCTTATGCTTTTATGTTACAATGAAAAAACAGGGGTGAGAATGATGAAATTTTTAGAAGAAAGTATAAAATCAATATTAGCAGGTATCGCTATCTCAATAGGTGGTATAGTGTATCTTTCCTGTGAGAATAAAGTTGTCGGTGCCGTGCTGTTTTCACTCGGACTTATTGCGGTAGTATCCTTAGGCTTAAGCCTTTATACAGGACGAATAGGTTATGTGCTCGACAATAACAAATCCTTTTTTGCCTATACAATGCTTTCAATTGTCGGCAACGTGGTAGGCTGCATAATTACGGGAATTGTTAAATCTCCTGTCGGAGAGGTCGAGAAGATTGTTCTCGCAAAGCTTGAAAAAGCTCCGATTAATCTTTTTGTAGACGCCGTATTTTGCGGAATATTAATCTACATTTGCGTTGAGATATATAAGAAAAAGAATACGTTTTTAGCAATATTGTTTTGCGTACCCGCATTTATTCTCTGCGGTTTTGAGCATTCAATCGCGGATACATTCTACATAGTAAATGCTCGTGTGTTTTCAGTAGAGGCACTTGTGTTCCTGTTGATAGTCATTGTTGGTAACGGCGTAGGCGGTCTTCTTGTTCCTGCAATGCTTAAGCTTGCAAAGCCTAAATCGGAAAATTAAATTTTATAAAACAACAAGCCGATGAGTTATTGAATTGATATAACTCATCGGCTTTTTTGTGTTCATTTATTATTTTTGCAATATTGAGAACAGCTACTGCATTCACCGCAACAGCCTTTACCGCTTTTTCGATTTTTAACTATCTTTATTATCGCTAGAATAACAACAGCCGTAATTACTGCCGTCAATATAATATCAGTGAAATTCATATTGTAACCTCAAATTTATAAACCAATAAGTATTCCGATAATGTGCATAATCAATGCCGCGACCCAAGCTATGGCACATTGCCATACAATAGCTCCGAATGCAATTTTTCTTCCCAGCTCACGTCTGATAGAAGCAATCGCCGCAACGCACGGTGTGTACAAAAGACTGAACACTAAAAGACACGCGGCTGATAAATTGCTCATAACACCGGTGACGCCTGACGCACCGTACAGCACATTGAGCACCGAAACAACGCTCTCTTTCGCCATAAATCCGCTGATGAGCGACGTGCATATTCTCCAGTCGTCAAGTCCGATTGGTGCAAAAATCGGAGCCAAAAATCCTGAAATCTGTGCCAAAATACTGTTTTCGGGATTTGATACAAGATTGAACTGTATATCAAAGCTCTGCAAAAACCATACAACTATCGTAGCAATAAGAATAATTGTAAACGCACGCTGCAAAAAGTCCTTTGCCTTTTCCCAAAGAAGCTGACCAACATTGTAAGGTCTCGGCATACGGTAGTTCGGAAGTTCCATAACAAACGGTACTGCTTTTCCTTTAAAAAGAGTGTTTTTGAATAACAGTGCAACAAGTATTCCAACAATTATTCCGAGTAAATACAACCCCGTCATTATCAGTCCGCCGTGTTTAGGGAAGAATGCATTTACAAAGAAAGCGTAAATCGGGAGTTTAGCTGTGCAACTCATAAACGGGGTGAGCATAATGGTCATTTTTCTATCGCGTTCACTCGGCAAAGTTCTGGTTGCCATAACTGCGGGAACAGTACAGCCGAAACCTATAAGCATAGGTACGATACTTCGTCCCGAAAGCCCGATTT
>JAFLSL010000061.1 GCA_022510985.1 Ruminococcus sp.
ATCTATATTTACAAACTACTTTTTTGTTAAAAAGGAAATGTTGAATTTCTTCTCAAAGCATAATCATTACGATGCGGTTCATTCAAGGCATTTACTATACAACGCTCCTGTTATATCGGCGGCAAAGAAGAGTGGAATACCTGTCAGGATAGCACATTGTGCAGTGAATCGTCCTCATGGTAAATATAAAGATAATTTCTTTGTGGATTTGTATTTGCGTTTTTGTGCTAGTGTGATTAGAAAGAACGCAACTCAAGTTTTTGGGGTCACTGCCAGTGCTGTGGAATATATCGCAGGCGAAAACAACGGTATAGTGATGAAAAATCCAACAATTGCTCTCGACAGGTTTAATCCCGAGTTATATCCTAATAAGAATACCAGTGAGACGATTCATCTAATAATGGTAGGAAGTTACAGTTCAAGGAAAAATCAAAAATTTACGATTGATGTTTTAAATGAACTATGCAAACTTCGTCCGGATTCAACTCTTACTTTGATAGGTTACCCTCGCAGTCCGAAGGAAACCTATGTAGAAGAAATGAAGCAGAAAATCAGAGATTATAAATTAGAGGATAAAGTAAGGTTTCTGCCGCAGGATGCGGATATTCCGCGGGCAATGTCTGAAGCAACCTTTTTAATGATGCCTTCCATTCAGGAGGGACTGCCGAATGTTGCATTAGAGGCTCAAGCAATGGGACTTCCCTGTTTTGTATCAACAGATGTTTCAACCGAATGTGATTGCGGATTATGCCATTTTCTGCCTCTTGAAAAGGGCGCGGAATATTGGGCACAGGCATTGATAGAACACGTTGAGAAAAATGGTTTTGAAAAACATTATCCCGATTTGAGTGAATGGGATAATAAGAAGATTTGCGAAGAGTATTTGGAATATTGGCGTGGTAATAAATAGAAATGGGAGTGAAACAGTTGTTGTTTTCATTTATAGTACCTGTTTACAATACAAGTAAATATTTAGACAAATGTATGGAATCGCTGCTTTGCCAAAAGGGTGCGGATTTTGAAATATTGCTTATTGATGATGGCTCTACCGATAACAGCGGTGAGCTGTGTGATTCGTATGCTAAGCAATATCCGGATATTGTTCGGGTAATCCATAAGGAAAATGAAGGGCTTTTGTTAACTCGACGCAGAGGTTTTAAAGAAGCGAAAGGCGATTGGTTTATTTGTATTGATTCGGATGATTATGCAAACACAGATTTATTGAAGAAAGTTGTTGAAACGATTAATCAATATCATCCGGATATGGTGATGTATAATTTTAAATACGTCAATGATAGCGGAGAGACATCTAAATCTCGTTTAAAAATAAAAGACGAGTCAATATACGAAGGTGAGAACAAGCAGTTTATTTATGCACATCGTCTTTTAACGGAGGATATAAATAACATGTGGTCGAAGGCGTTGAAACAAGATATTGTAGATGTTGATACAGAGTACAGTGGGTTTGGCATTCGTAATATGTGCGAAGACGCCTTGCAAGTATTGCCTCTTTTTGCAAAGGCACAAAAGATTGTTTATTTGAGTTCCCCTTTATATTACTACAGAAAAGGACAGGACAGTATTACTGCATCTAGAAGTTATGAAAGCTGGCTCTCATCAAAAAGTTGCTTTCTGCAAACAGAAAAATACTTAGATATTTGGAATGTAGCGGATAAGTTAAGACAGAGATTTTATACACATAATTTGGAATATCTATCTAATTTTTTGCGATGGGCTTATGTACAGACAGCTCATCAGATGCCTAAATCATTTAATACGATTATTCAAGAAATTCGCATTCACCCAGCGTTTACGCGTTGTATGAAAATGTATAACAAGAATTATGCAGGAACACGGTATTTAAAATTTAGCGTGCCTATCATTATGAAGAAAGTTCAAAAGGGCAATGCAAAAGGATTGAAAAGTTATTTTGCTTTTGAAAGCAAGTTGTTGAAACGATAATAGTTTAATGCTAGTAGTTGGTAGAAGATAAAGTAAACAAATTCAGATTTTAAAAGCAGAATCTGTGTGTTTATAGGAGTAATTAAAGATGGCTGAAAGTCAATTTAGTAACAAAACTATCCTTATCACCGGTGCTGCAGGGTTTATCGGTGCGAACCTGGTGATGGAGTTGATGAAGTCAAATGAGCCGATGTCTCTTATCGGACTTGACAATATGAACGACTACTATGACGTGTCACTCAAGGAGTATCGGCTGGCGGAGATTGACAAACTCGCTGAGGTTAATCCGCAGGTGAATTGGAAGTTCATCAAGGGCGATTTAGCGGACAAGGCGTTGATAGATTCAATCTTTGCCGAATACAAGCCCGACATCGTTGTCAATCTTGCGGCACAGGCCGGCGTGCGTTACAGCATTGAAAACCCGGACGCCTACATACAGAGCAACCTGATTGGTTTCTATAATATCCTCGAGGCTTGCCGCCATTCGTATGATGATGGGGCAAAGGGTGTGGAGCATTTGGTTTATGCATCCTCATCGTCCGTTTACGGTGCGAATAAGAAAACGCCGTATTCCACCGACGACAAAGTGGACAACCCGATTTCGCTGTATGCTGCCACTAAAAAGAGTAACGAGCTTTTGGCACACGCCTACTCAAAGCTCTACAATATTCCCTCAACCGGACTGCGTTTCTTCACGGTTTACGGTCCCGCGGGACGTCCCGATATGGCATACTTCGGTTTTACCAATAAGCTGATTAAGGGCGACACTATTCAGATTTTCAACTACGGAAACTGCAAGCGTGATTTTACCTATGTGGACGATATTGTTGAGGGTGTCAAGCGAGTAATGGCAGGCCCTCCCGAGCGTAAAAACGGCGAGGACGGTTTACCGCTTCCGCCGTATGCGGTTTATAATATCGGTAACAGCAACCCCGAAAACCTGCTCGACTTCGTTGATATTCTTCAGCAGGAGTTGGTCAGAGCAGATGTTTTGCCGGAAGATTATAATTTTGAAGAGCATAAAAAACTTGTTCCTATGCAGGCGGGCGATGTGCCGGTGACCTATGCGGACACATCCGCTTTAGAGCGTGATTTTGGTTTCAAGCCGTCCACTTCTCTGCGTGACGGTTTACGCAAATTTGCTCAGTGGTACAAGGAATTTTATAAAGTTTAAGGTGATAAAGATGAAAATAGCGGTAGCGGGCACCGGTTATGTCGGACTGTCGATTGCTGTGCTTTTAGCACAGCACAACACCGTCAAGGCGGTTGACATTATCCCCGAAAAGGTGGAGCTGATTAACAATAAAAAATCGCCCATTCAGGACGATTACATAGAAAAATATCTTGCTGAAAAGGAGCTGGATTTGGAGGCAACGCTCGACGCGGAGTACGCCTATAAAGATGCGGACTTTGTTGTGATTGCCGCTCCGACTAACTACGACAGCAAGAAAAACTACTTCGATACCTCTGCGGTCGAGGCGGTGATTGACCTCGTGATGCAGATAAATCCTGACGCAATTATGGTCATCAAGAGTACTATTCCCGTTGGTTACACAGAGCATATCCGCAAGAAAACCGGCAGTAAAAATATTATTTTCAGTCCGGAATTTTTGCGTGAGAGTAAGGCACTCTACGATAATCTCTATCCGTCGCGTATTATTGTCGGCACGGATATGAATGATGAGAAGTTAGCAAAGGCGGCACAAACTTTCGCGAACCTTCTTAAAGATGGTGCAATCAAAGAAGATATCGACATATTGTTTATGGGCTTTACCGAGGCAGAGGCGGTTAAGCTGTTTGCCAATACATATCTCGCTCTGCGTGTCAGCTACTTCAACGAGCTTGATACCTACGCCGAGATGAAGAACCTTAATACGCAGGATATTGTCGAGGGCGTATGCCTTGATCCGCGTATCGGTGCACATTATAATAATCCGTCCTTCGGATACGGCGGTTATTGTTTGCCCAAAGACACCAAGCAGCTGCTCGCTAACTACGACGAAGTACCGCAGAATATGATGTCGGCAATTGTGGAAAGTAACCGCACTCGTAAGGATTTTATCGCTGACAGAGTGCTTGATAAAGCGGGCTATTATACAGAAAGCAGTAACTATGACGCCGGAAAAGAGAAAGATGTTGTTGTCGGTGTGTATCGTTTGACAATGAAGAGCAACTCTGACAACTTCCGCCAAAGCTCAATTCAGGGTGTTATGAAACGTATCAAAGCAAAGGGTGCGACTGTTATCGTCTACGAGCCGACACTCGAGGACGGCACAACCTTCTTCGGTTCCAAGGTTGTCAACGACCTTGAAAAGTTCAAGGAAATGTCCGATGCTGTTATCGCAAACCGCTATGACAGCTGTCTGGATGACATAGAAGATAAAGTTTATACCCGAGATTTATTCAGAAGAGATTAAATTGATTATTCAAAGAGAGGCTTGATAAAAATGTATACAGATCTTTATGAAAAACTGTTAGCTAAAGAAGAAAAGCTTTCACTTGTTGGTTTGGGCTACGTCGGTATGCCGATTGCGGTAGCCTTTGCGAATAAGGGCATAGATGTTATTGGATTTGACTTGAATGCCGCGAAAATTGAGCTGTACAAAAGCGGCATTGATCCGACCAACGAAGTCGGTGACGAGGGAATCAAGAATACAACCGTGGAATTCACCGCTGATGAAGATAAGCTGAGAGAGGCGAAGTTCCATATCGTAGCGGTACCGACTCCTGTTAATACCGACCATACACCTGATTTGACTCCGGTTATCGGTGCGAGTGAAATCCTAGGCAGAAATCTGACAAAGGGTAGTATCGTCGTATATGAATCTACCGTTTATCCAGGCGTGACCGAGGATGTATGTATTCCGATTCTTGAACGTGAATCCGGTTTAAGGTGCGGCGTGGATTTCAAAATCGGCTATTCACCTGAGCGTATCAATCCCGGTGACAAAATCCACCGCTTGGAAAATATTCACAAAATAGTTTCCGGTATGGACGAGGAAAGTCTCGCGGTGATTAAGGCGGTATATGATATCGTTATCGAGGTTGGAACATACCCTGTCAGCACTATCAAAACCGCCGAGGCGGTAAAGGTTGTTGAGAATAGCCAGCGTGATATTAATATCGCTTTTATGAATGAGCTTGCAATGGTATTTGACCGTATGGGAATCGACACTAACGAGGTTGTCGATGGTATGAATACAAAGTGGAACGCTTTGGGATTCCGTCCGGGGCTTGTAGGTGGTCACTGTATCGGTGTTGATCCTTATTATTTTACATATGAGGCGGAGAAGCTGGGCTATCATAGCCAAATTATTCTCAATGGCAGAATTGTCAACGACGGCATGGGTAAGTATGTTGCAGAATCCGCTATCAAGCAGATGATTCAGGCAGGACAGGCTCCGAAGAAAGCCAAGGTTGTTATTCTCGGATTGACCTTCAAGGAGAATTGCCCCGATACCCGTAACAGCAAAGTTGACGATATTATTAAGAGTTTGAATGAATACGGCGTTGAACCTCTCGTTGTAGATCCGTGGGCGAGTGAACGTGACGCAATGCATGAATACGGCGTAACACTTACGAAGCTCGAAAATGTTAAGAATGCGGATTGTATCATCGTTGCTGTTGCACATGATGAATTTAAAGCACTCAAGCTTGATGATATCAAGAAGATGTTTAATTCACAGCTTTCAGATAACGAGAAAGTTCTGATTGACGTTAAGGGCCTGTACGCTGTGAAAGATTTAAAAGCTTCGGGAATGAGCTATTGGAGACTTTAATAGTCTTCGGTTCTGATTATTGATATATGTTTTCACCTATCACTACACTGTATACCTATTTCCCCTTACAATTTTATATCCGCATAACTATCGATCTGTTGATTATGGTGTTCGGTGTGTTTCTTGCGGCCAGGATGTACAGAAAGAGAAAGTTTGATAAAGTTCAACAGGCGGCGTGCATCGTACTGTTTATGTGGGGTGCGATTGTTCTGCTGTTCACGGTATTAGGCAGACGTTCTCATAACGACTACGAACTCAACTATAATCTCGAACTGTTCAGTTGTTACCGGCAAATATTTGTCGAGTACGACAAGTCGATGTTAAAGACAGCTCTGCAAAATATTTTGATGTTTGTACCAATTGGTTTTACATTATTTATTGTCTTTAATAACAAGCACCGAGTCCTGATATCGATTGCAGTGTCATTTGGTCTATCGTTATTTATAGAAATCTGCCAGCTTTTTCTTAAGTCGGGAATATTTGAGTTAGACGATTTGTTAAACAATACTATAGGCGGATTGATAGGCATTATTCTATGCCTGACAGTTAGTCTTATATATCATAAAGTACGAAAGAATCATAGAAAAGAGGATAGCGTTGTATCGGAAGGTAACCGCTGACTTTGTCGGCTTATTGAAATCGGCAATTGAATCGCAGCCGTATCAGGGCAGTAACATAGACTGGACTGAGGTATTGCGGTTGTCGCGTTTTCATCACGTGGACAATTTAATATTCGAAGCGATTTCAATGTTACCTGAGGATAAAAAACCTGCCGAAAAGGAGCTTTTCCGTTTAAGGAAGGCATCGATGACGCAGGTAATTCAGGACGCAAATCAAATCAGCGAGGTCGAGGGATTGATTGCAGAGTTGGAGCAGAAAAATATTCCCGCGATTATGCTCAAGGGCTGGATTATGAAAGACCTCTATCCCCGAACCGATTTACGCCATCGTGCTGATACGG
>JAFLSL010000062.1 GCA_022510985.1 Ruminococcus sp.
TATCGGTTTAAGTATGCTGATTACCTTTGCAGTCGTTTTTTATTTTGGTATTTTAGGTGCAATTTTTGCAGTTTGTTTTTCGTTTACTCTTTTTATCTGTGCACTTGCAGTAAAGGCGTGTAAAAATAAAAAATCCGTTTTAATCTTAGTAGCTGTTGTTGTTTTGCTTTCAACAGCTTATTTTAATCTTTATAATTCTTATATAGAAAATAAAACGAAAAAATATGATGGCGAAACTGTTGAACTTGTTGCAACGCTTACGAACAGTCATTCGAACAAAGACTATTTTTATTACGAGCTAAACAGCGATAAAATCGATTCAAAAAGCTCTGGTTTTAAGATTTTACTTCGTTCTAATTTGGATTTGGGTGTCGAATACGGGGATAAAATAACCTGTTCGGTTACTCTTTTTAAAATGAGAAATAACTACTATATGTCTAAGAAATTTGACTACACCGCATATCCGGACACCTATCCGTTAAAATATACCGTTAAAAAAGAAAATAAAAAGGGAATAGGTTATCTCCCGATTTATATAAAGGATAGACTTACCTATGCGATAAGCGTGCTTATCCCCGGGTATAGCGGCGAGCTTTGTAACGCTATCGCTTTAGGGGATAAATTCGGACTTTCGCCCGAGCTTTACAATGAATTTCAAAGTACGGGACTAAGCTATATTATTGTAGTTTCGGGAATGCATATGAGCATAATAGCGTTCTACATTATCCTTATGTTCCGTTGGACCGGAAAACGCCGCATAGGGAGAATTATCAGAAATTCTTTTGTTATTTTGTTTATAGTTCTGTATATTTTTATTACAGGCTGCTCTGCGTCCGCAACCCGCTCTGGCATAATGATTATTGTTGTATTTCTCGGGCGTTATTTTAAACGTAAAAGCGATGCACAAAATAATTTGGGATTGGCCGCACTGCTGCTTACTGCCTTTAATCCGTTTGCAGTCGGTGATGTCGGAATGCTGATGTCATTTTCTTCGGTTGCAGGTATTTTAATAATATCTCCGAAATTGATGGACTTATTCGATAAAATATTCTTTAAAAGAATTAAAAACTTAACCGCTTTAAAAATTCTCTCGGTTCATAAAAGGGAAAGAATACGCGATGAAATTAAGTTAACGGCTATAAAAATTCTCAGAAATATTTATGAACTTTTTGCAATATCCGTTTGTGCGGTAGTTGCAATAAGTCCTCTGACCTTGATGTTCTACGGGGTTTGCAATCCGTTCGTTATAATCTATTCGATTTTTGTTTCTCCCTTTATAAGCGGTCTTATGATTTTCTCTCTTGTTACGGCTGTTATTTGGTATGTTCCGATACTGAACTTTCTTTCACCTGCAACTGCCTTAATTGCGAAGTTAATTGCTTCGTGGGTCATCCTTGTCGTTGATTTTGTATCAGATATCCCTTATCTTTCGTTTTATGCCGAACCGCTTTATATGCAGATTTGTTTTGCTGTTACATTAGTTATATTTGCGGTAGCATTTTTGCTAAAAAACAGACGGAAAAGTGTTGTTGTAGCTGTGTTTGTTTCCGTGATTGTATTTGCCTTTGGCTTTACCGCGAATTTAGCATTAAGCTCAAATAAAACAGAGCTTAAGGTTTTGGGTGCAGGTGATGGTACGACAGTTATTTTTAAATCTCCCGAGGTTACAGATATCCTTGCTTGCGGCGGAACTTATTCTCTTTACAGTAACATTTCCGAGAAAATTCATACTATGGATGAAAAAATAAATCTCCTGGTTTTGCCGTCGGCAAATCAAAAGCGTGAAGTAAAATTCGCGTCGGATATTCTATCCGAGTTTGACGTCAGCAAGGTTCTGTTGTATTATAGATATAACACAAACGAGAGAAACTACCGCCTTGCCAGAAATTGCAAGGTTTACCGTGAGTTTAAAGAGGGAGAGAGCGTTGCCGTTAATCTTTCGAAGGATGTTGTCGATTACATAGTGAATGTAGATAACCATACTTGGCAATATATCACGGATGAAGAAACAAGTGTGCTTATTGCTCCTTACGGCGGTAAAGTTTCTGAAATTCCGAAAAAATATATTAATCCGGACTATCTTGTTTTGAACGGCAAAATTGATGATATTGATGAAATAAATTACGGAGAAATAATATGGACTTCTGATAAAGAAGTGCCGAGTAAATACAGAAATGTTTCTTTTGCTTACAACAATGATTATTCTGTAGAATTCTATTAAGGATGAACTTATATGCCTGAGGTATCGAGAAAAGAGCTTAAACAAAGCATAAACAAAAAACAATTTGATAGAATTTACCTTATCTTTGGCGAGGAGAAAATGTATGTAAAGGCTGATACAGACTATCTCATCGAAAAACTTATGGGCAAAGAGCCTCCCGAGTTTAACTACCATAAATTCAGTGAGAATTACAATTTTAACGATATTGCCGCCTCTGTGCAGATTGTTCCGTTTATGAGCGAATACAATGTCGTAAAAATCTCCGACTTAGATGTAAACGATAGCAAAATTGTTTCTAAAAGCGATTTGGAACAGCTTTTGGCAATTATGAATAACGTACCCGATACAACGGTTTTAATCCTTTCTATGCCCACTTTAAAGCAGGATCCTAAGAAATTAGGCTCCGCGTTTGCAAAGCTTAAGAACTACGTTAAAAAGCACGGAACTGTATGTGAAATTAACCGCGATACCGATATTTCTCTGGCACGCCAGATTATCAAATGGGCTGACAGTCGAGGCTTGAAAATTGAGCAGGCAGACGCTTACAAGCTTCAGGAGTATGTCGGCTACGATTTGCATATGATAAAAAATGAGCTGGACAAGCTGTGCAATTACGTGGGCGAAGGCGAAGTTATTACGACCGAACATATCGAAATGCTTGTAACAAAACAGCTTGAGGCGAATATTTTTAACCTCACCGACGCGATTGTTATGGGCGACAGCGACAAGGCGTTTGAAATTTTAGACACTCTTTTTTACCAGAAGGCTGACGCTAATGAGATTATAAGCGTAATTAGTATGTCGTATATCGACTTTTACAGGGCAAGGGTTGCCGCTGAGTGCGGAGTGCCTCTCTCGACCGTTGCTAAGGATTTTGGATATGGAAGACGTGAGTTTGCTCTTAAAAAAGCAGTCACCAAAACAAAGAGGATTTCAACGCCAAATCTTCGTGAAAGCCTGAATGAAATAACCGAAACTACCGCAAAGCTCAGGAGCGTGTCCTCAAACGAGAGAATTATGATTGAATCACTTGTTGCAAAGCTAATTATACTTGCAACTAAGAAGGAATAACTATGATTAGCGTAAAAGAGGCTATAATTGTCGAAGGGCGTTATGATAAAATAAAGCTTAAATCAATTGTCGACACACCGATAATTGACACGGGCGGTTTTCGGGTTTTTAAGGACAAGGAAAAACAGAACCTTATTAGAAAAATCGCAAAGCAACGCGGAATTTTAATTTTAACCGACAGTGACTCGGGCGGTTTTGTAATCAGAAATTTTCTAAGAGGCGTTGTACCTGAAAATGAGATAAAGCACGCTTACATTCCTCAGCTCAAAGGCAAAGAAAAACGCAAGAGCGATTTTTCAAAGGAAGGTTTTCTCGGTGTTGAGGGCGTAGAGGAAGAGATTATAATTAATGCTATAAAAAACAGCGGAGCAACCGTTTTCAACGAAAGTACAGTTGTTAAAAGCGGAGAAATCAAGAAAACCGATTTGTATGAACTGGGACTGACAGGTCGGGAAAATTCCGCTCATCTTAGACATAAGCTCCTAAAAAAATTAGAACTTCCGTCTTATCTTACAACTAACGCAATGCTTTCCGTACTTAATTGTTTATATTCTTTAAAAGAACTAAACGAATTAATTGAAAGTATCAGTAAATAAAATCACCGTCTTGGCAAAAGCTATTGACGGTGATTTTTATGCTTAGAAAAAAGAGCAATAAAGGATTATTTTTTATTGGCGGAGTAGGGTACGGACTTTTGGAAATTTTATGGCGTGGGAAAACCCATTGGTCAATGCTTTTAACGGGAGGTGCGTGCTTTATTGCACTTTTCAGGCTTTTTGAAAAAGCTGCCCATTTTCCTCTGCACTTAAAATGTATGACCGGCGGAGCTGTGATTACAGCCTTTGAATTTGTATCAGGTTGTATTTTTAATAAGCTGCTTCGGTTGAATGTATGGGATTATTCTAAAAAAATTCTGAATTTTAAGGGGCAGATATGTGCGTTGTATTCCTTTCTTTGGATGCTTTTGTGTGTGCCTGTTTCCGCTTTGTGCAAAAAGCTGAGAGATTAAAAGAGGAGAAGGTTAATCCTTCTCCTCTTCGTCTGTTTTAGGTTCAATTGTTACGTTAACAGCAATGATTCGCTGGCTGTTAACCTGCTGAACAGTCAGCTTTAGGTTCTCGTAGGTGAACTTTGCCTTTCGGCGGGGGATAGTTGTGAAGTGTTCAAGTATAAATCCGCCTACCGTGACCGCGTCGGTTTCAACGTCATCTGGATCAATGTCAGCAAGCTCGAATAAGTCCTCAAGCGGCATATCTCCGCTGACAATATACTCGTTGTCGGAAATTTTTGTGCAGTCGTTTTCGATTTCCTCGTCCTCGTCCCAAATTTCGCCTACGATTTCCTCGAGCAAATCTTCCATGGTAACGATACCGAGCGTTCCGCCGTATTCGTCTGTTACAACCGCAATATGAAGTCGTTTGCGTTTAAAGTCGCTTAGTATCTTTGACAAATTCTGATTATTAAAAACAAAGTACGCGGGCTGAATGAGCTTTCCGATATTCGGCTCATCACCGTTTGCTAAATCTTCGAGGTAATCTCTCGTGTGAAGAATACCGATAATATGGTCAATAGTTTCCTTGTAAACAGGAATTCTCGAGTATCTGCTCTCGATAATTATGTGACGCAGTTTTTCAGGTGGGTCCATAATATCAATCGCAGTCATATCAACTCTCGGTGTCAGAATTTCAAGCACGGTTTTGTCGTCGAAATCGAGTACCGACTGAACCATTTCGCTTTCGTCTTCCTCTAAAACGCCCTCGCCCTCAATGTTTTCAACAATTTGCTTTAGCTCGTCCTCGGTAACAGACGGCTGTTCCGCTTTTGTTCCCGCAATTTTTAAAGCAAGCTCTTTTAGCTTTATAAAAAGAAAAACTATCGGGGTAAGAATAATTGTTATCGCCTTTAAAAATCCCGCGGTAGCGAGAGAATATCCTTCGGCGTGCTCTTTTGCAAGACACTTCGGAATAATCTCGCCGAATGTAAGAACTAACAATGTAGTCGCTCCCGTTGCAATAGCGGAGCCGATATCGCCGAAAATGTTTAAACAAACTACAGTGGCAAGCGAAGAACATCCGAGGTTAACCGCATTGTTGCATATGAGTATTGCCGTCAGGGCTTTGTCAAAATGCTCGGTAATGTACAAAACATTTTTAGCTTTTTTGTTGCCGTCATCGGCGTAGCCCTGAATACGAATTACGTTCACGAACGAAAACGCAGTTTCGACCGAGCTAAAAAAAGCAGAAAGTATAATAAATAAAATTATCACTATTATCTGCCACGATTGAACGTCCAAAAAATGTCACCTCATATCTATTATTACTCATAGCATACTATAATTCTTTTAAAAAATAATTTTTATTTAGAAAAAAGAATAATTTTCTTGAATTATATTCCATAAAATGTTATAATTTCCTTTAGCATATACATCATATTGTGCCTTCGTGGGTAAAATATTTACGGAGGTGCGTAAAATGAGCGAAAATAATTCTCAAAATGATGAATTTGTAAAGAATCCTTGCGAGGAAAACGACGGCTCGGTTGACAGCGACAGCCCGATTGATGAAAAGCATATCGACCAGATTGAGGACTCAGGCTCAATTCTTGCGATGCGGGGGGATAATGTTATCCATTGTCTGACTATTATCGGTCAGATTGAAGGTCACTATATTTTACCGCAGAATAATAAAAGCACAAAGTACGAGCACGTTATTCCGCTTTTGGTATCTATTGACGAAGACCCGCGTATTGACGGACTTCTTATGCTGATAAATACTGTGGGCGGAGATGTTGAGGCAGGACTTGCGATAGCAGAGCTTATCTCGGGAATGAGAAAGCCGACGGTTTCTATCGTTTTGGGCGGAGGTCATTCAATCGGTATTCCGCTTGCGGTGTCCGCAAAAAAGAGCTTTATCGCAAAAAGTGCGTCGATGACAGTTCACCCCGTCAGAAGCACGGGGCTTACTATCGGAGTTCCGCAGACATTTGAGTATTACCAGCGTATGCAGGACAGAATTACGAATTTTGTGGTTGATAATTCTAATATCAGCAAAGAGGAATACACAAAACTGGTTATGAATACAGGCGAGCTTGTTATGGATGTCGGAACAATTTTGGACGGACAGCGTGCTGTTGAAGTGGGTCTTATCGATTCTGTCGGTAATCTGACCGAGGCTGTGGACTGTCTGTACGAAATGATTGATAACGCTAAAAATAACTAATACTTGCTTTTGCAAGTATTATACATAAAATTTGGAGGTACATATGAATTTAATAACGCAGATTATTCAGGACGTAATACTCGGAATAATTCAGGGTTTAACCGAATTTTTACCTGTATCGAGCAGCGGACATCTTAACATTGCCCAGCACCTTATGGGTATGGACGACGGCGGACTTTTTCTTG
>JAFLSL010000063.1 GCA_022510985.1 Ruminococcus sp.
CCTTAAAGTCCATATCGCCGAAGAAGTCCTCAAGACCCTGAATATCAACCATTGTCATCCATCTCTCGCCCTCAGTGATAAGGCCGCAGGAAATACCTGCTACAGGAGCCTTAATCGGAACACCTGCGTCCATAAGTGCAAGTGTTGAACCGCAGACAGAACCCTGTGAGGTTGAGCCGTTTGAGGAAAGAACCTCAGATACAAGACGGAGTGCATACGGGAATTCCTCAACAGGAGGAATTACGGGAAGAAGTGCACGCTCAGCGAGTGCACCGTGACCGATTTCACGACGTCCCGGACCGCGGCTGGGCTTTGTCTCACCTACCGAATAGCTAGGGAAGTTGTAGTGATGGATATATCTCTTTTCTGTTTCTCCGTCAAGTCCGTCGAGGAGCTGTTTCTCGGAAACAGAACCTAAGGTTGCGATTGTGAGAACCTGTGTCTGTCCTCTTGTGAACATACCTGAACCGTGAACTCTCGGAATAACGCCTACCTCGGATGCGAGCGGACGGATATCGTCCATTTCACGACCGTCTACACGCTTTTTCTCATCTAAAAGCCAACGGCGTACGATAGTTTTCTGTGTCTTATAAAGGCACTCGTCAATCTTAGCTTCACTTTCGGGATAAACCTCGTCAAACTTCTCGTGAACAGCCTCGTAGATGGGTTTTAATCTCTCGTCACGAACTGTCTTATCATCGGTATCGAGAGCAACCTTAACGTCAGCCTCAGCGAAGTTGTAGATAGCCTCAAACATATCGTGGTCGGGATCGTTTGATGGATAAGTAAACTTAGGCTTACCGATTTCATCAACGATGCCGTTGATAAACTCGATAATCTTCTGGTTAGCCTCGTGACCTGCCATAATAGCGTTGTACATTGTTTCATCGTCAACACAGTTAGCACCGGCCTCAATCATAGCAATTCTTTCGCTTGTTGAAGCAACAGTTGTTGCCATATCGGATACAGCCCTCTGCTCCTCAGTCGGGTTGATAACGATTTCGCCGTCAACAAGTCCTACGGAACATCCGCTGATAGGACCGTTCCACGGAACATCTGAGATTGAAATTGCGATAGAAGTACCTACCATAGCCGCAATTTCAGGTGAGCAATCGGGATCAACAGCCATAACTGTACATACTACAGAGCAGTCGTTACGCATATCCTTCGGGAAAAGCGGACGGATAGGACGGTCGATTACACGGCTTGTGAGGATAGCCTTTTCGGAAGGACGTCCCTCACGCTTTAAGAAAGAGCCGGGAATTCTTCCTGCTGCGTACTGTTTCTCCTCGTAGTCAACGGAAAGCGGGAAAAAATCAACGCCGTCTCTGGGCTTCGGAGAAGCTGTTACAGCAACGTGTACAACAGTTTCGCCGTAGCTGACTAAGCAGGCACCGTTAGCAAGCTGTGTCATTTTGCCGGTTTCAACCTTTAAAGGTCTGCCGGCAAATTCTGTTTCAAAAACTTTGTAGTTCGGAAACTCCATTTTCTTGTTCATAAAAAATCCTTTCCGGAGCATAGCTCCACTTTATATTTCACAGGATTTTTTAGCAACACTTAGCAATAAAACCAACCTGCAAACAACTTTACAAGCTCGTTTTACCGCTAAAGCGAGTGCATCAAAAATCCTGCAATAAACGCAATATAGGGCAAACGTTACCGCCTGCCCCAGAATTTTCTTACTTACGAATACCGCATCTCTTGATGATTGAACGATATCTCTCAATATCTACCTTAGTAAGATACTTAAGGAGAGAACGTCTCTGACCAACCATTTTAAGAAGTCCGCGACGGGAATGGTGATCCTTCTTGTGAACCTTGAGATGATCTGTTAAATCGTTAATTCTCTTTGTAAGAAGTGCAATCTGTACCTCAGGAGAGCCTGTGTCGCCCTCGTGAGTAGCGTACTCGGCAATAATAGCCGCCTTTTCTTCAGGTAACATTTTTATTCCACCTTTTTAAAATATTTGCCAAAGCACAGGTTAAGGCTGTGAAACTCCGCATTACGGCTTAATCCATAATCCGTGCAAAAGCTTAACAAACGATATTATAACACAACTAATCCAAAAAGTAAAGGATTAATTTTAGTTTTATACGGTTTTATGTGAAATAATCTCGTCATTAAAAAAAGCCGATTTCTCCCCCTTGGGAAAATCGGCAATTATCAAAAATCTTTATTAATCTTTTTCTTTAACAATTTTGGCAATCTGCTTTCCGATAAATTCTTTTTGCTCAGAGTTCATACTTCTGTACGCAAGAAGAATCTGCTCTTCGGTTGGTGTAAGATTACTTGTTACATCACTTTTATTATCACTCGACGCAACCAAAGCAGTCATTCCCTCTTCGGTATAACCGAGAAGAGTGTTAAAATCGACACTAAGAATATCACAAATTTTCTTAAGTTTTTCCTGACCCGGCTCTGATTTTCCTGTTTCATAGTAGGTGTATGTTGAGCGAGAGATATTTAACATATCCGCCATTTCCTGCTGAGAATATTTTGAGTGTTTCTTACGAAGGTCTCTTAGATGTCTACCAAATGACTTTGACATAAAGATTTACCACCTTTCCTCATTCCCAATAAACATAGAATATACATATAGTATTTGCATCTAAAATATCTTTTATATAGTATAAAATAGAAAAAATTCAATGTCAATATAAGTGGGTAAATTGTCACAGTTTTAGCGGAATATGACTGAAATTTTTGTCTTTTTTCAATTTTCACCACTTGCAAAATATACAATAACGAGTTATAATAAAATACACATTAAAAGCTTATGCTGGTGTAGCTCAGTCGGTAGAGCATCTCACTCGTAATGAGAAGGTCACGTGTTCAAGTCACGCCACCAGCTCCATACTACTTTTCAAGGTAACAATTTCGATAATTTAATGTTTATCGGAATTGTTGCTTTTTATCTTATGTATAAAAAGATATATGTAACTAACAGGTAAAAGACACAAAAGATTTGGCTAAAACATTAGGCAGCGGCAACGTTGCAATTGAATTTACGAGGTGATAAATATGGAGTTAAAAGAATTTTTGCGTATTATGGACAGCGGAGATGAGGTTATTGCCTTCAGCGAAGTACATCAGTATATGACATTTCTTTCTAATGAAGCGATGAAAACAACCGCTGACCTTAACAATTCTTACCACACGCCCGAGGAGATAAAAGAGCTAATGGAAAAACTCACGGGCAGAAATTTCCCCGAGGGAGCATATATGTTTCCGCCGTTTTATACCGACTGCGGAAAGAATTTAAAAATCGGAAAAAATGTATTTATTAATTCTGGGTGTCAGTTTCAGGATCAGGGCGGAATAACCCTCGGCGACGGAACCCTTGTAGGACCGAAAACCGTAATCGCAACGCTCAATCATTCTTTAAATCCTGACAAACGTGCAAATCTCATTCCATCACCTGTAAACATAGGCAAGAATGTATGGATAGGTGCGAATGTGACAATTTTACCCGGTGTAACGATTGGCGACGGTGCAGTGATTGCCGCCGGTGCGGTTGTAAATAGAGATGTTGAGGCGAACACCGTTGTCGGCGGTGTGCCTGCAAAATATATCAAAACAATTGATCTATCATAAGAATAACTCTAATAAATCTAACAATCCCTTTTATATAAACAATAAAAGGGATTTAATAAACAATTCCATATATTTATACATTTGAAATTTTTCATATTATGGTATATAATGTTCATTAATTTAGATGTAAAGGAATGGTAATTATGGCAAAGAAGCAATTTAAATCGGAGTCAAAAAGATTACTCGACCTTATGATTAATTCAATCTACACGCATAAGGAAATCTTTTTGAGAGAGCTTATTTCTAACGCCAGCGACGCTATCGACAAGCTCTGCTTTATCTCATTAACAGACGATAAGGTCGGACTTAGCAGAGAGGATTTTAAAATTAATCTTTCTATCGACAAAGAAAACCGTATCATCAAAATTGAGGATAACGGTATCGGTATGGATAAAGAGGATCTCGACAAAAACCTTGGTACTATCGCATCATCAGGCTCATACCGTTTTAAACAGGAAATGGAGAAAACTGATGACGTTGATATCATAGGTCAGTTCGGAGTAGGTTTTTATTCAGCGTTTATGGTTGCCGATAAGGTTGAGGTTTACACCAAAAAATACGGTGCTGACACAGGATATATCTGGACTTCATCGGGGGCTGACGGCTACACAATCAAAGAAGCTGACAAGGAATCTGCAGGCTCTACCGTAACCTTACACATCAAGGAAGATACCGATACAGAAAACTACAGCGAGTTTTTAGAGCAATACAGAATTTCTGAGCTTGTTAAAAAATACAGCGACTATATCCGCTATCCTATAATTATGGATATGACGAGAAGTAAAGTTAAGGAAGATACAAAGGACAGCGACAATCCCGAGTACGAAACCGTTACCGAGGCTGAAACTCTCAATTCAATGGTGCCGATTTGGCAACGTCCAAAGAAAGACGTAAGTGACGAAGAATACGAAAAATTCTATCACGATAAGTTTATGGCTTTCGATAAACCGGCTAAAATTATCACAACATCTGTTGAAGGTGTTGTAACCTATAAGGCACTTCTATATATTCCTTCAAAGACTCCTTACGATTACTACACAAAGGATTACAAAAAGGGCTTACAGCTTTACTCCAGCGGAGTTCTCATTATGGAAAACTGCGAGGAGCTTTTACCTGAGCACTTCAGATTTGTCAAGGGTGTTGTAGACAGTCAGGACTTTTCTCTCAACATTTCAAGAGAGGTTCTTCAACACGACCATCAGCTCAAAACTGTTGCAAACACACTTGAAAAGAAAATCAAAAACGAGCTTTCTTCCCTGCTCAAAAAGGATAGAGAAACATACGAAAGCTTTTATAATGAATTCGGCCGTCAGCTAAAATACGGTATCGTCAGCGACTACGGAATGCACAAGGACGCACTTAAAGACCTTATTATGTTCTATTCCTCAAATGACGAAAAGCTCACAACTCTGGGCGAATATGTTGACAGAATGAGCGAGGAACAGAAGTACATTTATTTTGCTACAGGAGAGAACATCAGCTCAATCAGCAAACTTCCGCAGGCTGAAATGGTGCTTTCAAAGGGCTTCGAAATTCTTTACTGCACACAGGATATTGACGAGTTTACTATTCAGACCTTACAGCAATACGGCGAGAAGCAGTTCAGAAGTGTTGACAGCGACGACCTTGGAATCGAGAACGAAGAAACTAAGGACGACAGTGAAAACAACGACGACGTTTTAAAATTTGTAAAGGACGCCCTCGGCGATAAAGTCAGCGAGGTTATCGCAAGTAAAAAACTCGTAAGTCACCCTGTATGTATGACGGCTAAGGGCGGAATCAGCTTTGAGATGGAAAAATATTTTGCCGCTATGCAGCCTGAGGCTGGTATGAAGGCTCAGAGATGTTTAGAGCTTAATATGAACCACGACGCTGTTAAAAATATGAAGGATTTAATCGGCAAGGACGATGAGAAAGCTAAAAAGTACGCCGAAATTTTCTACAATCAGGCACTTCTTATCGCAGGACTTCCGATTGAAAACCCGTCAGATTACGCAGACCTCGTTACATCAATTATGTAAATTTTAATAAATACAAATAAAATAATTCGGTGGATTCAAAAATTCACCGAATTTATTTTTACGCTATTGAAAATACCCTGCGTATTTATTATAATAATATAAAGAATCCTAAACACGGGGGTATAATTATGAGAAAGACTAAAATCGTTTGCACGTTAGGTCCTGCCTGCGATAACAAGGAAACTTTAATTTCTATGATTAACGAAGGTATGAATGTTGCGAGAATTAATATGTCTCACGGAACATATGACGAGCAAAAAGTAAGGCTTGACAGACTAAAAGATGCTATTAATGAAACAGGTAAAAATATTGCAATTCTTCTCGATACAAAAGGCCCCGAGGTACGAATCGGCACGTTTGAAAACGGAAGTGTCGTACTCGTTGAGGGCAAAGAATTTTCTTTTTATAAGGAAAACAAGGAAGGAAACGAAAAAGGAATCGGCATAAGCTATCCTAAACTTGTTGACATTTTCTTAAAGGAAAAGCAAAACGCACTCGGCAGAAGAATACTTCTCGACGACGGCAAAATCACGATGGTTGTAACCGAGGTCACAAGCTCGGCTATAAAATGTCTTGTTGTAAAGGGCGGCAGACTTTCAAACCGAAAGAGCATCAACATTCCCGATTACCATATTTCTATGCCCTATGTCAGTGCAAAAGACAGAGCGGACATTGAGTTCGGACTTAATCAGGGTGCCGAAATCGTTGCGGCAAGCTTTGTACGCTCGGCTGACGACGTTTCAACCCTACGCGATTACATAGACAGCATTGGCTTTGAGGGTGTTGATATTGTTTCAAAAATCGAGAATCAAAGCGGATTTGACGATATTGACCGCATTATTGAGGCATCGGACGGAATTATGGTAGCACGCGGAGATATGGGCGTTGAAATTCCGTTTATTAAACTTCCTGAAATTCAGAAAACTATTATAAGAAAAACAGTGG
>JAFLSL010000064.1 GCA_022510985.1 Ruminococcus sp.
GGTTTGCTTCTCGTCTAATCAGTATTTCTACGTTATTTCAATGGCGATGTGCACTTCAAATGTTGCGAGCTTTGTTTTCCTCTCAAGGCTTATAAAAGAAATGCGTGAGAGCGAAGATAATCTTGATTACGCTCCGCTTATGAAATATTCGGCATTTGTAATCGTAACGGTTATGATAGTTCTGCAGGGTTGGTTCCAGATTGATATCAAGGCACACCACTGTTTCTGGGACGGCTCGGATACTTCCGCGTTGAAGTCGGAAATTACGGAAGGCCCCGCTAAGGGTATCTACACTTCTGAGGCTAATCAGAAGGAGTATATGGATATATACGGCGACCTTGAGATATATAAAATCAGCTCTCCCGATAATATACTTTCATTCTCGGGAAAAACGTGGATATATCTCGCTCTGGACAATTATCCGTACGCCACCTATTCGGCGTGGATAGGCGACGAAAATATCGTAAACGAGGAAAGCGTTTCGGCAAGACTTAATGAATACTTCTCCGTTAACCCTGAAAAAGTTCCTAAGTATATTTATCTGCCGAAAAGCTCAAAATGGGCGTCAGATGTTTTGATAAATAAAATTCAAACAGCAGGCTATTCCCTGACGGAAAACAATCTCAGCTATAAGTTTGAAAAATAAGCTGTAAAAAGTCAGGTCGGAAAGACAGAATGGTTAATTATCCACTGTTTTCCGACCTGTTTTATTTTGAATTATTAATTATTTATTATTTATTATTAATCCCCATCGCTCCATTTATGCCTATGGAGCTGTCCGTGAGTTAAAAGCTCGGGATAATCCCACTGTCTGAGTACCTCGTACGCTGCAATTGCTACCGAGTTCGAGAGATTAAGACTTCTGGCACCCTCAATCATCGGTATTCTAAGAGTTGTATCTTTGTTTTGCAAAAGCAAGCTTTCGGGAAGTCCTCTCGTTTCTTTTCCGAAAACAAGGTAGCAGTTGTCCTCAAACTCAACATCGGTATGGCGGTTAAGTGCTTTTGTTGAAAAATAGTAATATTTTCCATCTTTTGTTTTGTTAAAAAAATCCTCTAAATTTTCATAATATGTAATGTCAAGCAAATTCCAATAGTCAAGTCCTGCACGTTTCAGATGCTTGTCATCAATAGAAAAACCGAACGGTTTAACAAGATGAAGTCGAGTTCCGGTTGCAGCACAGGTTCGTGCAATATTTCCCGTATTAGCCGGGATTTCAGGTTCGACCAAAACGATATTTAATGTTGCCAAAACTTATCACCTCTAAATATATTTTAACTGCTAATAATAATTTTGCAAGTAATTTGCGAAAAAAAGTCGGAGGTGTAATTATGGTAAAAGGTCAGGCAGCAAATATTGCAAAAGGCATAGCAGGCGGAATGATTGCGGGTGTTGCGGTAGGAATTGTCGGAAAAAACCTGCTCGATAACAAGCCCAAAATGAAGAAAAAAGCAAACAGAGCGATTAGTACCGTAGGACAGCTTATTGATACAGCACAGTATCTGTTCAAATAGCAATACAGATAAAAGTCGGTGGGGATTTGAAGGTTCTTCTGTTTCAACCGGCTTTTTTAGTTAAATGGAATAAGATACCGTAAAAATCGCAAATGTTAACTTTGGTTGACAAATTTCAACCCCAAAATGCTGGATTGCAACCGAAGGGTGTGATATACTTTAGGCATAATAAATCAGGAGGAGAATATGAATATTGAACAGAGACTATTTGATTTAAGAAAATCAAAAAATTTATCTCAGGAGGAACTCGCAGAAAAACTCGGAGTAACCCGTCAGACAATTTCAAAGTGGGAAACAGGTCAGTCAACACCTGATTTTGACAAAATAATCCCCTTGTGTGAAATTTACGGGATTTCGGCTGACGAGCTTTTAATCGGAAAAACTCAGGGAAAAGTCGAGGGCATACATAACAATACCGGGCCTGAAACAGATAACAAAAATTCGGTAGCTAACGAGCAAAACCGTACTAAAAAGGCAATCGGAATTTCAATAGGTGTACTGCTCTATTTTGTAGCCGTTGCATGGATAACAATTTCTGTTCCGTTTGGCGGAATGGATCCCGTTTTAAGCTCCGGAATTTTTATGCTGATTTGCGGAGTAGCAACCTTTGTTACAGTGCTTTCGGCAATTCTTTTTAAAACAGGCGAAAAAAAGACAAAAAAATCACCGCAGAATAAGATGTTTAAGCAGATAAGTGAGATTATCGCCCTCGTAGTTTTAGTTATTTATCTTGTTGTTAGCTTTTTAACAATGGCGTGGGGAATAACCTGGATTATGTGGGTAGTATATGCCCTTGTTATGCAAATTATAAGACTTGTATTTTCATTAAGAGGTGTTGAGGTTGAAGAATAAAAAATTAATAATTACTTTAATAGCCGTGCTTTCTTTTATTTCGGTTGTTTTGGTCGGATTTATGATTTTTGCAATTTGCACGAATTATGTTGGACTTTCTGTAAGCAATACGCTTGTAGTTAATAAAAGCTTTGAAAACACGTTTTCTGAGCTTGATATCAGCTCGCAGGCAGGAGATGTCTACATATACTCCACATCGGATGATACTGTTAAGGTAAAGGTTTATTCAGCGGAAAATAAAACAAACTTAGAGCAAAACGGAGATACGCTTACGCTTAATGTCAAAAGCAACAACAACTTCATTTTCTTCAGGCAAAATATTTCCAGAGTTGAGGTTTATGTTCCGCAAAGCTACAACGGAAATCTGAAAATACAGGAAAACTATGGTGATATAAAAGTTGAAAATTTCCCGAGTGCAAGCGTTGAAATTGAGCAAAAATGCGGAGATGTAAAGGTGGCAGGCTGTAATAGTGCCACTGTAAACAACAAATACGGTGATATTAAAATAGAAAAAATAAACTCCTATATGAATTTGAATAACAATTGCGGAGATATAGAGGTTGATGAGATTAATCTTACAAAAAATTCAAAGATTACGGATTCGTTAGGTGATATTTCCATCGGTTTTACGAATGAAATATTTATAAACGCAAAGACTGATTTAGGAGATGTCAAGGTTAATAATAATTATCATAAGTCCGATATTGAGCTTACCGTGTCAAACAATTGCGGAGATATAAAAGTTAATAACTAAATAAAAAGGGTATCTCACTTGAGATACCCTTAGTTAATGTCTTTTCTATCAAACAAATTCAAGCGGATTAAGTCTGTCGCCCGAGCTTGTTCTGATTTCAAAGTGAAGGTGAGGTCCCGTGGAATCACCCGTTGAACCGACTGCCGCGATTGACTGTCCCTGACTTACGCTCTGACCTGTGGTAACAAACAATGCACTGCAATGCCCGTAGAGAGTTTTGTAGCCGTTGTTGTGGTTTATAATTACATAGTTACCGTACCCTGAGCTGTCGTAGCCTGCCCATTCAACAGTACCGCCATCAGATGCAACAATACTCTGTCCGTTTACTCCGCCTGCGGCAATATCAATTCCGCTGTGCATTCTGCCCCAGCGTCCGCCGTATCCTGAGGTAACGTTGCCGGTGTAGGGAAGAGGCCAGATGAATGAACCTGTTGAAACGCCTTGCTCTTTAGTTCCTTCTACAACAATTTTATTCTGAACTTTTTTGATAACTTCTTTTTTGGCAAGCTTAGAGTCGCTCTGTACGCCGTCGATAAAGGTAACTCGGTAAACATATTTAACCTTACCTTCTATACCTTTCTGAATTACCTTGTAGTAGTCTGTATATTCATCATCGTCATACTCAACCTCGGTTTCGTAGTCGATAGTCTCAATGCTTTCGATATCGGTGGAAAGCGAATAGCTGAATTTATCCTTGTTTTTGTTTACAATGTTTTCGCTGTTATCGACCAAGTTGCTTTTGTATGAGCCGAAAACAATCTTAACGTCGTTTGCAAATTCATCGGTTGTTTCGTCGTCGTACTTTGCTTTATATTCGTTGAGATTATTCTCAAGTGCATTTTCAAGTGCCTCTTCGTCAAGCGATACGCCTACAAGTTCGCCGTCAATATAAAGACCGAAGCCGTCTGTGGGAACTTCCTCGTCACTTGCAATTTCGGAGTAAATTTTCTTTGAAAGTTCGGTGCCTTTAACGGGCATATCCTTTACCTCGTCAGCTGAGGAAGTCTTTGCATCCGACTTTGCCGCAAACGCACTGAACGAAAGTGTGCTTGTTGCTGTTAATGTGCAAAGCATAACCGCCATAAATGAGGTTGCAATTCCCAAAGCGGCTTTGCTTTTTAAAAGCTTAACGGAAGCTTTTTTGCCCTTGCCGATATGACGAAGAGCCTTGCTCTTTGCGTAATGTGCTTTACCTTTTGCGATTGTTGCGGTGGAAAGCTTTTCCGCACCCTGTTTGCGTAGGTTAGCGTAATGCTGCTCCAAAAGCGTCGGTTTAGATGCTTTTCTGTTTTCTGCCTTGGTCTTTAAGGAATTTTTGCAGCCCTTAGCAATAGTGCAAGCTGTTTTTAAAAATCTCTTGAAATTAGAGGTCTTTTTAATTTTCCTTGTTGTCTTAACGGTTTCGATTTTTCCAAAGCCGTCAATACCGATAAACTTCGTTTCTCTTATCATAAATAAAACCTTCCTGAAAAAGCAACTGTTACAAATTTGTAACAAATACTGTAACTAATTATAACATAAAGTTACAATTTTGCAACCTTTTGTAATAATTTAGTCGTTTTGCCTAATCAAAAAGGTTTGAAATTTTATATTTATTGGTAATTATTTACAATAATTATAGTCGAGTTGCTCTGTTTTATAATCTTTTATCAACTCATAAAAACCTGCAAGTGCCTGAAAGGCTCCGTCTGTATCGTGTTCAAGATAGTTTCCGCATTCGATTTTGCTGTTGCCGGGAATATCGCTTTTATGGTCACGACACTTTTTAACAGTATCCTTCATAAGATTTAGTGCAGTTTCGTTATCCATATCACGCACAAGAAAATAGAAACCTGTTCTGCAACCCATAGGCCCGAAATAAATCACCTTGTCGGAAAGCTCGCTGTTTCTGGAATATGTTGCGAAAAGATGCTCGATAGTGTGCATAACGGGATTCGGTAGATATGGCGGGGTATTCGGCTTTATAAAACGCATATCAAAGGTGGTAATATCCCCGTCGATTCTGCTTATATAAATTCCGGGATTTAGTTTGTTGTGGTCAACTGTAAAGCTTGTAATTTTTTTCATAGTTTCTCCTTATTCATACATAATATCAAGGTCAACGTCCCTGCTGATACCGTTTATTTTTCCGTTGGTTGAGTATTGAAGAATTTCATAACCGCTTTCGTAGGGCTTTTTGTAGTCGGCGTACCAAATTTTGTAATCCTTAAAATCCTCAGCTTTTAAAATGCTGTCCTCGCCTACATAAACCATAGGCTCATATCCCGATTTTTTAATTTCATCAAGAAAAACCTTCGCAAATTTAACGCTGTCGCTGTACGCAACATCGTCAACCCTCGCACTATCGTTCTTGATATGCTCAACGTCGTATGCAATCGGAAACTCAAGCTTTCTTTCGCCGAGCAGATTAACGACAAACTCAGCCTCTTCTTTAGCTTCAGCTTTGGAAGTAGCCTGACTGAAGAAATAACCGCCTGTCTTTATTCCGTTTTTCTGAGCGGAGTCAATATTTTCAAGTGCAAGCTTATCTTCATATAAACTGCCCGACTCACCGTATCCGCGTCCGCCGATTCTGATTATCGCAAAATCAATATTGTCGTTCTTAACCTTGCTCCAATCTATCGCTCCGCTAAATGAGCTTACATCAATTCCGTGGATTTTTTGAACTCTTTTTTCTGTAGGTGTCTGTGTTTCAGGTTCAGTTTCAACTTCTGTTATATTTTCAGCCTGTGTGGAAACCGCTTTATCCTTGCAGGAAACAGCGAAAACCACTGTAAGAACAAGCAATAGCGAGAGTATAAGTTTTTTCATAGTATCACTTCCTCATAAAATGTTAACACAATTTTTTGAATAAGTAAATAAAATATCCCAATTTAACCGTTGCTAAAAAGTGAATAATAAAGTATAATATTATGATAATAGTTATTTTATAGGGGAGGTGCGGTTTTGGCAAGGAAAATGAAGAAAGAAGAAATACTTTATGCAATCGATAAAAGCAAAACCATTTCAGACCTCTTTAAGCTCGTTAAAGAACAGGATATAAATATGCGTATGCACACTCTCCCGAGTGCAAGCAACGTAAAGCCCAAACGCCTTGAAATAAGAACATTTCCGCCGAATTTTTCGCATCTCGATAAGCTGAAAGCGGCGGTACGATTGACAGTTGAAAATACAATGTAATTTTTGAAGATAGAGTTTGTTAAAAAATCTGTCTTCTTTTTTTCTTTTAATACTTAAATTGCGATAAAAAAGTGTTTTCAGGAAAATAATCTATTGCATTTTAAAATGCAAAATACTATAATTAATTAAGAGGTGATTTGAAATGAAACGTATTACTGCAATTTTACTTTCACTTTTATTGATTTTTAGCGGTATAGAAGTGTTTGCATGGTCGTATGGCGGCTACCGAAACGT
>JAFLSL010000065.1:0-1891 GCA_022510985.1 Ruminococcus sp.
TGTTGTAACGGGGGCTGTAGTTGTAACAGGAGCTGTTGTTGTAACAGGAGCCGTTGTTGTAACAGGTGCTGTTGTTGTAGGAGCTGTTGTCGGATCTTCTCCTACCTTAACGTAGGAAAGTGTAACTGTACCGTCTCCGTTATTTACAACTGTGAATGTGAATGTACCTGCAGGAACATAGAGCTTATTATCCTCAGGATAATATCCGTGCGGAGCAAGTACTGCTGATGTTACATCTGTTCCGAGCCAGCCGTTTGTAAAGTATGTAGTACCGTCAGAAGACTTAACTGCAACATAGCTTTCTACGTCAAATGTCATTGTGTACTGACCGTTTACAAACTTCTTATCTCCGAGATTTTCAGCATCGGAATCTGTACCGTAGTCAGCTCCGTTAATATAACCTACGAGGTAATAGTCATCGGAGAGCTGCGGCTTTGTTGTTTCCTTAGGCTCTGTTGCCTTAGTTGTTGTAGGAGCTGTGGTAGTTTCTTCTCCTGCCTTAGCGTAGGAAAGTGTGATTGTACCGTCTCCGTTCTCTACAACTGTGAATGTGAATGTACCTGCGGGAACATAGAGTTTATTATCTTCAGGATAATATCCATGCGGTGCAAGTACTGCTGATGTTACATCTTTTCCGAGCCAGCCGTTTGTCCAGTATGTAGTACCGTCGGAAGACTTAACTGCAACATAGCTTTCTATGTCAAATGTCATTGTGTACTGACCGTTTACAAACTTCTTATCTCCCTGGTTTGCAGCATCGGAATCTGTACCGTAGTCAGCTCCGTTGAGATAACCTACAAGATAGTAATCATCAGATAACTGAGGACGTGTTGTTTCCTGAGGTTCTGTTGCCTTAGTTGTTGTGGGAGCTGTGGTCGGAGCTTTGGTTGTGGGAGCAGTTGTTGCAGGATCTGTTGGCTTATCCTCAACATCTGAGCCGCCTGTTAACTCAGCTCTTAATGAGAAACCTGAAGCGTTCTCGGGAACAACTTTGTTGTTAATAATATAATTTACTCTTGTAGCGTTAGAATCCTGAACCTCAAATTCCTCTCCGAGAATATTTGTTTGCTTTTTGGTTCCTATACCAAAAAGATTCTCAATATCATAATTGATAACCTGGTCAGCAGTAATATCCTTTAATACTGCGAAATTAATTGTATAGAGGATACCTTCTGCCTGTCTGTAATCGGCAAAATTCGCACCGCAAGAATATATGATTTTAATACGATTATATTCTTTTTGATAATCAGCACCGAAATTGGGTGTGGTTAATACCTTTCCTTCTTGAAGTTTTTGTCCCTCTACAACACCTAAAACTCCGAGTGCTGTTGAGTCAAAGTTGACGATAATTTGTCCGTCTAAAATAACCTTTTCAGCTTTTACATAAAGATTCAAGTCGAATCTGTCGCCTGCTTTATAAACCTTAGCATAGTCTTTAAAAGCACCTTGTGCACTGGTAACAGTTACTTTGTAACCATTATCTGCTGCAAAAGCTGACATGCTGGCTGCAACTGTAAGCATTGACAATAACATAAGTATTGAAAGCAGAAGTGCAACCGATTTTTTTACCATTTGCATCTTTTTTTCTCCTTTGCAAAAAAATTTCCGTATAATATAAAATATTATAGCTCATTAATCATTTTATAACGAAAGTGTAACAAAATCAATTGGGAATAATATATAAAATTTCCAGCTTGTTTTTGGTTATAATTTTTTAAAGATTATTTAATGCAAAAAAGCGTGTGCCGAAGTCAGCACACGCTTATTAAAATTAAGAATTAAAGAATAATATATTGAAAGCTATATTATAAATCCCTATTACAGAACTTATCCCTTCTATCCAAAACATAATAAACCCACAAACGTTAGGGGGATATCAAGGATATATAGG
>JAFLSL010000065.1:1991-6416 GCA_022510985.1 Ruminococcus sp.
AACCCACAAATGTTAGGGGGATATCAAGGATATATAGGGACGTCCACGTATGACGAGGAAACTTAAATAAACCCGATTTTTTTCTTGGCTTTGCCGAGGGTACGCATAGAGATTTTGAATGCGATTTCGTCAGCCTTTTTGTAACAGCTTTCAAGATAAGCCTTGTCAGCTATGAGCTTTTCGTATTCAACCTTAATCGGTCTGAGTGCCTCCACAACAGCCTCGCCGACAGCTGTTTTAAAGTCGCCGTAGCCTTTTCCGCTAAAGTCATGCTCAATCTGCTCATGGGAAAGTCCCGTAACTGCACCGTAAATGTCCATAAGGTTGTTAATTCCGTCTTTGCCCTCTGCGTAACGAACAGACGCCTCGCTGTCGGTGATAGCACGCTTAAACTTTTTCATTATAACCTCGGGCGGGTCGAGAAGATGCACACAGCCGTTTGCGTTTTCGTCAGACTTGCTCATCTTTTTGGTCGGATCCTGAAGGCTCATTACCCTTGCTCCTGCCTTCGGGATATATGCCTCGGGCACTTTAAATACGTTGGGATAAAGTCCGTTAAAGCGGTTTGCGATATCTCTAGTAAGCTCGAGGTGCTGCATCTGGTCAGCACCTACAGGAACATAATCCGCCTGATAGAGAAGAATATCAGCCGCCATAAGAGACGGATAGGTGAAAAGTCCGGCGTTAATGTTATCCGAATGCTTTGCACTTTTGTCCTTAAACTGCGTCATTCTCGAAAGCTCGCCGAACTGGGTGTAGCAGTTTAAAATCCACGCAAGCTCTGCATGGGTGGGAACGTGGCTTTGAATAAAGAATAATGTTTTTTCAACGTCAATGCCGCAGGCTAAAATTGAAGCATAGGCATCAAGAATATTTTTACGCATCTTAGCCGGCTCCTGACGGACTGTAATAGTATGTAAGTCCGCAAGTGCAAAAATACAGTTGAACTCGTCCTGCATTTTCACCCAGTTTCTTATTGCTCCGAGATAGTTTCCGAGAGTAATGGTACCGCTGGGCTGAATTAAGCTAAGAGCAACCTTTTTCTTTTCTGTTTCCATTTTTTGCACCCCTTTACACAATTTCCTTGATTAATTTTCCGAGAGCCTTGATTCCCTTTTCGAGCTGTTCGTCGGTGGGAGTTGAGAAGTTGATTCTGAATCCGTTTGTGGTTTCGCTCTCGTCTGTTAAAAACGCGTTACCCGGAACTACACAAACCTTGCGTTCGATGGCTTTTTTTACGTAATCGGGCATATCTACGCCTTCGGGAAGCTTGCACCATATAAAAAGTCCGCCGTCGATTTTATCGTAAGTTATCTCGGGAGCACAATATTTATCGAGCAAATCCATAGCAAATTTTGCTTTCTCGCGATAAATGTTGCGGAGCTTTTCGAGGTGAGCCTCGAAATCATACTTTGTTAAAAATTCGTAGCACAGCATCTGCGACCATATATTTGTGTGGACGTCGCTTCCCTGCTTGCAAACCGTCATCTTCTGGATAATCGGCTTTGGTGCGATAACGTAGGCTACACGTATACCCGGTGAGATAACCTTGCTGAAACTTCCCGCATAAATTACGCGTCCTTCGGTGTCTAATGTTTTAATTGCGGGGATAAACTCGCCGCTGTAGCGAAGGTCGCCGTACGGATTATCCTCAAGAATAAGCACGTTGTACTTGCACGCAAGCTCGTAAACCTTCTTGCGTTTTTCATAGCTCATTGTTACACCCGATGGATTCTGGAAATTCGGAATTGTATAGATAAACTTTACATCATCGTTCTCTTTGAGTGCCTTTTCGAGAAGCTCTATATCCATACCGTCGCTCTCGACGGGAACTCCGACAAGCTTTGCATTGTAGGCTCTGAAAGAATTTAAAGAGCCGATAAAACTCGGGGCCTCAGTTATAATAACCTCTCCCTCATTAACGAGTGCTTTTGTGGCAAAGTCCATAATCTGCTGGGCACCTGTTGTGATGATGATATCATCGTCATCGGATTTTATATCATACTTTTCCGCCATATACTTTTTAATGTGTTCTCTGAGCGGAGCGTAACCCTCGGTTACGCTGTACTGCAAAAGTCCGATAGGATTTTCTTTAAAAAGTCTTGCGGAAATTTCCTCAAGCTCCTTTACAGGGAAAGCATCGGGAGAGGGATTTCCCGCGGAAAGCGATACAACTGTCGGATCAGCGGCATATTTAAAAATCTCTCTTATTGCACTTGGCTTCAGATTATTGGTTCTGTCCGAAAAAATATACTCCATATTTGTGCCTCTTTTCAAATCATATAGAAAGATTTTACCACATATTCAAGCCTGTTGCAAGTGTCACGGCTTCAGGCAAACTAAATAAAATATCAAAAAAACATTGTAAAGAGTAATATTTTAGTGTATAATGATATAAATATGTGCAATAAAATAGATTTTGTCGATTAATTTGGGGGCATATTTATGGCATATTATAACGGACGCGGCTACCGACCGCATAACAGCAAAAAGTTTCATTTGAGCCGAAGACTTAAGAACAGAATTATAATTGTGGCTTCGGGAATATTAATTTTTGCACTAATTATAGTTTTAATTTCAACTGTTTTCAGCTGTATATGCTCCATTCAGGCACCAACCGAGCCAACCATAGACACCGCGACTGTAGGCTCAACTGTTAAAGCCGAGGAAACAACTAAAACAACTAAGTCGGATAAAATCAAATTCAAGGAGCCTGATATCGAGGACGACGGCGACAGCGTCGGCGAATTCGATAACGAATATTATATTTGGAACAACAAAGCGTTTGAGGCGTTCACGGGCACTGATAAAGACGCTGAAAATTATGCAAAGTATATAAACAACGCAAAATCAACCCTCGGCTCGTCAGTTAACGTTTACTCGCTTGTAATGCCCACTCATATTGAAATGGGACTTCCTAACAGACTTAAAAATAACAACGACGGAATTAAGACAAGTTCGCAGGCTGATTATATTAAATCCACCTACAACAGCCTTTCAAAAAAAGTTAAGTACGTTAATGCCTACAATCTTCTTTCCGAGCATTGCAAGGATTATATCTACTTTGACAGCGACCACAACCCCACAGCACTCGGCGGATATTACGCATATCAGGCTTTTGTCGAACTTCTAGGCAAAAAGGCAATTCCGCTTAATGAATGTACTGAGGGTTCTGTTGAAAGCTTTATGGGTTCGTATAACAACTTTACGGACTCAGAGCTTAATGTAGATACCGTTCAATACTGGGATTTCCCGTACAGCGTTTCTAATGACGTGACCGATACAGACGGCAACACCAACACACTTGGCAGCTGTTATTACAAGAGCGTTGCAGAGGGCAGCAACGCATACAGCGTTTTCCTATTCGGTAGAAATCCGCTCGAGGTTATAAAAAGTGAAAGTAAAAAGGCAAGCGGTAAAATTGCTATCGTTCACGACAGCATCGGAAGTTCTATGGTGCCGTACTTTACATATAACTACAAGGAAGTTTACTCCATAGATTACAGAGAATACAGCGGAAATCTAAAGAATCTGTGCAAAGAAAACGGAATTAAAAATGTTCTGTTTATAAACGATACATCAGGCACAGTAAACTCGGAAAAGCTCGAGTTAATGCAGAATATTTTATCATAAATTATTAACCAAATGAAGGGAGGAAAGGATATGTTAGCACAAAAAGTCGGCGTAAATATTTTCGGCAAACTAAGCAAAAATCTTTACTCAGGCTATCTGAATTCCGACAGTCTCGGTGCTAAAAAAGTATATGTCCTTTCCGAAAGTCCCGTAAACGAATTTTTCAGAGGCATTGTAGTTGCAGTCGCTACATTCGGCGAGGATGACGAACGACTGATTGTCGCAGACGAAAATGCGGTCTACTACGAGCCTGATTTAAGAATTGAGTTTTCGTATTTAAAGAACACAACCTTAACCTCAATAAGATGTCTTTACGAAAAATCCTGCGGCGGCGTAATTTTTTACAACGGAAAATCAAACACGAGAATTTTGCTCGTAAAAAACAACAATGGCAGGTATTGGAGCTTTCCGAAGGGACATATTGAAATCGGCGAAACCGAAAAAGAAACCGCAATACGTGAGATTAAAGAGGAAACCTCACTTGACGTTGAGATTAAGGACGGATTCAGAGAAATCAGCGAATACTCGCCTTTCGGAAAAATCCGCAAGCATGTTGTATTCTTTTTAGCTCAGGCATTTACAAATAACGTAAAAATCCAAGCAGAAGAAATTGCCGAATATATATGGGTCGATTTACAGCAAGCAAGAAAGCTCTGTACCTATAACAATGACCTCAGAATTATCAACAAAGCTGAAACGGCGATAAAATTAATCAAGTAATAAAAAAGCGTGCTTGACACGCTTTTTTCACTCATCGCTCGTTCTGCGAAGCAGAAACTGAGCGGAGAATAC
>JAFLSL010000066.1 GCA_022510985.1 Ruminococcus sp.
GATTAAGAGATATGCTTTGCAGGACGCTAAATTTCTTTTAAAGCATAAAGTTAAGATGATAATAGCTGCCTGCGGAACAGTCAGCTCAGTTGCAACAAACCTTAAACACGATCTGCCTATTCCCTACACCGGCGTTGTATCGCCGACTTGCTATGCCGCGGCTAAGGCTACGAAGAATAAAAAAATCGGCGTTATCGGTACGAGTGCTACAATAAACAGCCATAGCTACCGCAACCTGATTAAGAAGTTTGACAGCGAAATTGAGGTTATCGAACAGGATTGCCCGCTCTTTGTTCCGCTTGTTGAAAACGGCTTTATCGACAAGGATGACGAGGTAGTACGCCTTGTTATCGAAAGATATATGACAAAAATCAAGGATGCAGGTGCCGATACTGTTATTCTCGGCTGCACACACTACCCCATCATCAAGGACGCCATTTCCTCTGTTATGGGAAGTGATATAACGCTCATTGACAGCGGTAAGGAAACCGCAATTTACGCGGCTAAAATTCTAAAGGAAAATGACCTGCTCAACGACAGTTCAGAAATCGGCACAAGCGAATTTTATGTTTCGGATACGCCTGACGGTTTTGAGAATATTGCAAGCGTATTTCTCGGCGAAAACGTAAGCCACAAGGTTGAGCAGATTAACATTGAACTTTACTAACTCTTCAAAGGTGAGGATATGGAAAAGAAAAAGAACGAGTACCTTATCTCCGTGACGGGTATTCAAGAGGTTGACGGAGAAAAGGATAAAATTGAATTGCAGACTGTCGGAAATTATCTGATAAAACCCGACCACGCATACATAGGATACAAGGAATACGACGAGGAAAATCCGTCAATCTCCTCTAACAACGTAGTTAAGGTTGAAAACGAGGACAAGGTTACGATAATCAGAAACGGTGAAATTCAGACGCGGCTTATTCTCGAAAAAGGCAGACGGCATCAATGTCACTACCGAACACTTATGGGCGACCTTATGATTGGCGTGTTCGCTGACACAATTCACAACGAACTAACCGAAAACGGCGGCAAGCTCCACGTTAAGTATTCGCTTGATTTTAACAACGAGCTTATTTCTAATAACGAATTTTACATTGATATAGAGGAAAAAGGGTGAAATTATGCAAACATTAAACACCGCAAAAAAACAGCTTGAAACTGCGGTCACATCCGCAATCGAGAAAGCTATAAAAAACGGAGAACTTGCTCAGGCAGAAATTCCCGAATATATAATAGAAACTCCGGCGGACAGAAAAAACGGCGATCTCGCAACAAATGTCGCTATGGCGGGTGCAAGAGCTTTCAAAACAGCTCCCATAAAAATTGCACAGGCGATTACCGCTAACATTGAACTTAGCGATACTTTTTTTGAGAAGTGCGAAATTGCGGGTCCCGGATTCATTAACTTCTTTTACTCGGGCAATTTTTACGCGTCGGTTTTAAGAGATGTCGAGGACGAAGGAGAAAATTACGGTAGCTCCGATTTTGGCGAAGGCAAGAAAATTAATGTAGAATTTGTATCAGCAAATCCCACGGGTCCGATGCATATGGGCAACGCAAGAGGCGGTGCACTCGGCGACTGCTTAGCCGCTGTACTCAAAAAGGCCGGCTATAATTCCTATAGAGAATTTTATGTTAATGATGCAGGTAATCAAATTGAGAAGTTCGCTTGCTCCTTAGAGGCAAGATATCTTCAAATTTATAAAGACGACATTGAATTCCCCGAGGACGGATATCAAGGCTCGGACATCACCGACCACGCTCGTGCATACGCTGACGAATTCGGCGACAAGCTTGTTAGTGTTCCGGTTGAAGAACGCAGAAAAACACTCGTTGAATATGCTTTGCCGAAGAACATCTCTAAAATGCAGAGCGATATGGAAAAGTACAAGATTTTCTACGATAAATGGTTCTTTGAATCAACTCTGCACGAAAGCGGAAAGGTTAAAGCTGTTGTCGATTTACTTACCGAAAAGGGGCTTACCTACGAAAAAGAGGGTGCAATTTGGTACAAAAACAAGCAGGTATGCACTGATATTCTTCTCAAGGAAGGCAAGACTCAGGACTATATAGATAAGCTTGAGCTTAAGGACGATGTGCTTATCCGTCAAAACGGCAACCCGACATATTTCACCGCCGATATCGCATACCACAAGGATAAGTTTGACCGAGGATTTGAAACCTGCATCGACATTTGGGGTGCGGATCACCACGGTCACATTATGAGAATGAAGGGTGCTATGGACGCTATCGGGCTTGACGGCGACAAGCTCAATATCGTTTTGATGCAGCTTGTTAAGCTCGTATCAGGCGGACAAGTTGTCAAAATGAGCAAGCGTACGGGCAAGGCAATTCAGCTCGGCGATTTGCTTGACGAGGTTCCCGTAGACAGTGCACGTTTCCTTTTCAACACAAGAGAGGCAAACACACAGATGGACTTTGACCTCGACATTGCGGTTCAACAGGATAATCAAAATCCCGTTTACTACGTTCAGTATGCTCACGCAAGAATTTGCAGTATTATAAAGGCACTTCAAAAAGACGGAATTCAGGCGAGAAAATGCACTGACGACGAGCTTAAGCTATTAACAAAATCCGAAGAGATGGAGCTTATAAATCATATCGCAACATTCTCGGACGAAATTGTAGCGGCGGCGAAGGAATACGACCCGACAAAAATCACACGATATGTAACTCAAACTGCTACCCTATTCCATAAATTCTACAATGCGTCAAGAGTTAAGGTCGAGGACGAAAGCTTAATGCAGGCAAGGCTTGCACTTTGTTTAGCTGTTAAGACTGTTATCAAAAATGTTCTCGATATGTTCAATATTGAGTGTCCCGAGAGTATGTAATTTTCTATCGAAAATTACAATTAAGAATTCCCAACGAAAACATTTATGATATATTCAAAGCAAGATAGAAACATAAATGTTTGTGGAAAATCAATTTAATATAGGGAATGCACGGGATGACGTAGATATATAATAATAAAAAAAACGGTAGGATAAATCCTACCGTTTTCTTACTTTTTCTTACTTTCTGATAAAGAGGATACCGAGTGTATTCGGTCCGCAGTGCGAAGTTACGGTGCAGCCTGCGGTGGTTTCAAGTATTTCATCAAAATCGAAGTATTTCTTAATTTCTGCCTTAACCTTCTCTACAACATCAGGGTTGCATTTCGTATGGGTAATAAAAATTCTTTTGGTGCTGATATCGTTCCTGCCGTTTAAGCGTTCGGTAACATAGTTTAGGATAACTCTGTCGATAATTCCGCGGTATTTTTTAGAAGGCTTCATTTTTCCGTCAATAACCTCAATGCAGGGTTTTAGCTTTAAGAGATTTGCACCGAGTGCGGCAATTGCCGAGCAACGACCGCCTTTATGAAGATAGTCAATGCTGTCAACAACAAAGCTTGCCTCAACACGGGAGGTAAGGCTGTCACATTCATTTTTGATTTCCTCAGCTGATTTTCCTTCGAGGGCAAGGTCGGCACCGTGAAGAACAACAAGTCCCTGACCTGTTGAGAGGTTTCTTGAGTCAACAACATATACATCGCCGACTTCCTCAGCGGCGATACAAGCGTTATGGTAAGTGCTTGAAAAATCGCTGCTGATTGAAAAATGTACAATTGAGTAGCCCCGGCTTTTCCAGATCTTAAAAACTTCGATATAGTCGCCTACATTAGCAGCAGAGGTTTTCGGAAGTTTACCTGTTTTGTCAACATAGTCATAGATATTATCAGGGGTAACCTCAGTTCCGTCTTTTTTAGCGGTGTCCCCCATTGAGACATAAAGAGGGATTATAGAAATATCATATTTCTCAATAAGCTCCGGGGATAAATCGCAAGTGCTGTCGGATATAATTTTTACATTCATATTTTACCTCCTATTTTTTTAAGGATTGTAATTAATTTTAGCATACAAAGAATATAAAAGCAATTAATAATTAACAATTAATGATTAATAATTGACCTCTTACGGAAAATGCTGATATATAATATAAGTCTATCGCAGAACTTATCCTCTCTACCCGAAATTTGGCAGTGGATCAAAGGTCAGGGGGATATGGAGATAAGAAAGGGAATGCACGGTATGATGTGGAAAATTAAAAATAAAAGCGAGCTATAAAAGCTCGCTTAAACTACAAAAATATATTCAAATTAAGATTATATTTCTCGGCTGACAGATATTAGAAGATATCGTCAATGTCTCCTTCGTCTTCACCGTAGTTACCATCATCAGGATCTGATGAACTCGGTGGAGTTTCCATATCGTTCGTATCTTGTTCAATATCCGGATTGGATGCAGAAAGAACATCCTCAAGTAAGTCTATATATAGCCATTCAAATTCAGGAGAAACATATAATTTTTTAAGCATTTTTTTACCTCCCTGTTAATGTACATCATAATTCTAATTAATTATACACTAAACAATAATATAAATCAAGTACGGCAAAAATAAATTATATACAAAATCTTGCCGATTATTTGTACAATATATACAATTAGCTCCCTCCCTCACGAGAGGGAGCCTTGATTTTTATTTATTGTGCCATATATGCACTAGCGTCTGCCGGATTTTCTGATACAGAAACCATATAATCCATTTCATCCCAGTCGAAGTATACGAAGTAAGAGTAAACTCTTACGCTCTTGTCTGCATTTGCTTCTGTGTTAGTCATTTTTGCAGAGTAGATATACTGGAATGCCTGGAGTGATTCTGAGAACTTGAATACTGTAGTATCCTTACCATCCATACCCTTTGTGTAGTGCGGGAGATAACGGCAGGTTACCTTTGTAGTATCGTCTGTTTTACCCTCAATAATTTCATCAATATTGATGTAGTCATTTTCCGCATACGTGTCAAGAGTGTTCCTAACAACTTCTTCAAGACCCTTTGTATCAGCCACACCCTTAGAATTTACAACTCCGGTAGCCTTTGTGGGAGCACCTGACTTTGTATCAATAGCGTAGTAGAGAACACCACCGCCGATGAATTCTTCATCCTCGTAATCTCTGTTATTGAGGAAGTCGGCAACATAGAAGTTCTGATAGAGTTTCCAGAGTGAATTCTCAAGCTTAAGCTCATAGGATCTGTGGGTAATGAGTGACTTTAAGTTGTTTGTAACATTATCTGTATTTACTTCAGTGAGAAGTTCTGTATCGCCTGTTACTCTGAGCTGATAGTAGTTACCTGTAGCAATTACCAAATCAGGATTCTTGGATTCTTTCCAAAGGAGATTTGTCTGTGCTTTATATTCAGGAAGCTCAGCCGCATAGATTGTGATTGGAGCCTGATAGGTATATTTGCCGTCTATAGCTGTCGGATCATAATACGGTTCGCCGTCAACAGTTACGCTGTAGGTTCTTAAAGCCTTTTTGAGGTTAACTGTGATTGTAGCAGTTTTATTAGATGAATTCTCAGTAACTGTGTAGCCGTAGTCCTTATCCACGCTTACAGGATCAATAACGAGAGTGTAGTTATAATAGTCGTTAGTGATAATCGGAGCGTTAGGAATGATATAGAGTAAAGCGTCATTAATAAGGTTAGTACCAATGTATGTGAAACCGCTAACTTCGTATGTTTTAGTTATATCGTTTTTAGCCTGCTCAGCGTCATAGTACTTAATTGTTGAGTTGTCGTAAACTTCATACTTATAAACAACTGTTACAGCGTATTCGCTCTGCTGTGAGAAAACAATTGTAAATGCTGTTCCGTCAACTGTAACTTGGTCGAATTCGGAGCGATAGTTTGTTGAGTCATTACCGTTTTCCAACCACTTTTCAAAGTAGTAACCGGAATTACCACTTGCGTTAGCAACAACCTTAAGGGTAAGTGTACCGTAATCCTGAGCTGTGTCAGCAGCAGCATACTTAACTGTGTAGGTATTACCGCTCTTTGTAACGATACCGCGACCATAGAGGATTGAGGAAGCGTTACCTGTGGATTTTGAACCCTGGAGAACAGTTGTAAGTCCGTCGATTGTACCGTTCTGTGCGGTAAATGTAGACTGAACGCTCTCATAGGACATAATAGCAACTCCGCCGCCGCTTGTTGTCGATGAAGGATCTTGCACTGTAACATTAACAGTAACTTCTGCTGTATCTCCAAAAGCACCCTTTGAAGTAATTGTAACAGTAGCTGTTCCTGCTTTAGAGCCTGTCAGCTGTCCTGTAGTTGAAACTGTTACGTTACTATTGGAAGCTTTATATGTAAGAGTTCCGGAAGACTGTTCGGGAACTATAGATGTGGTGTTACCCGTTTGAATTGTAATATTACTATAATATTTTGTGAAATATGCAGGGGCATCATCTGAGAAGGACCATCTATTATTACTATCATCATTCAACCACAATGTAGTATGCTCATAATACTCGACACCGTTGCCCATTTCGGTCATCT
>JAFLSL010000067.1 GCA_022510985.1 Ruminococcus sp.
CGAAGGTCAGGGGGATACGAATTCAAGAGAGGAACGTCCACGTATGACGTGGAAACTTAAAATTCTTTGAAAGCTTTGATTGCCTTTTGCATTGTTTTATATGCGTCGGAAGAGGTATCGTCCGCAGCAATATCAGGGTTTGAATAAACCATAAGATATTTTCCGCTGTCGGAAAGGTAGGCTTTTATTTCCTTATTATATAAGGTAAAGCTGCCGTTTTTCTTAACACTTTCGATAAACTCGTCACGTGTAGGATTTTTTCCGTTCAGCTTGTACGCGTAAAGTTCAACCTTAATATTACCCGTGGTGTATCTGTAGCCTTTTTCCGCACCGATAAGCTCGGCTTTCATTTTGGTTACGTTGGCGTTCTTTTCAGCGATTGTTATATAACCGCTGTCTTTCATAAAATCACGAAGACCTGCCAGGGTGTCCTTATAATCCTCAGCCTTTTTTGCCTCGGTTACAGGCTCGGTTTCTGCGGTAGATGCGGAAGGATTGGTTGCGTTAGGGTCGCTCAGCGGATCGTAACAACCCACGAATGATGTCGCTATTAATAAAACGGACGCTGCCGCAATTAAAAATCTTTTCATTTGATTACCTCCATCGGTTTATGATTTAAAATTATATCATTCTTTTGCTGTCGGTTCAAGGTAAAGCCGTTTATGGCTTACTCATCTCTTCCGCAACACTTTTTGTATTTCTTACCGCTTCCGCAGGGGCAGGGGTCGTTTCTTCCGATTTTTTTGCCTTTGCGGATTGTTTTATTTGCAGTATCGGTACCGTCACCCGAGGTAGCTGTCGGCTCGGCAACCTGTTTGCGTTTAAGTGCGTTCTTTACAACGTCGCTGTTATCCTCGTCGGCGTCGGGTTCATCACCGAGCTTTGCATTAGCTGCCTTTTGAGCTGCTAAGCGTTTAGCCGCTGCAATAGCCTCGCGGCGTTTTTTCTGCTCGTAGATACGCTTTGGTTGGGTGAGCATAAGCTTGAGAGTATCCTCGCGGATTGAGGCAATCATCTCGTCAAACATATCAAAGCCCTCTAGACGGTACTCAACAACAGGGTCGTGCTGACCGTAGGAACGCAGATGGATACCTGCTTTTAGCTGTTCCATATTGTCGATATGGTCCATCCAATAGGTGTCAACACTTCTGAGAAGATAAACTCGCTCCATTTCGCGGATAGTTTCCTCGGGGAGAAGTTTTTCGTTTTCATCGTAAATTGCCTTAGCGTCCTCGATAATCATATCACGGATTTCGTCAGGCTCAACAACCTCAAGCTCATCGGCGGAAAGCTTATACTTATCGCGGTCGGTGATAGCCCAGTCGTAGTAGGTATCGATGAGTGCGGGAATGTTCCAATTATCGCGTGAATCGGCCGGAAGGAACTGCTTAACGGTTTCGTCCACGTTATCGTCAATCATCTTAAGAATAGTATCGTGGAGATTTTCGCCGTCAAGAACCTGATCACGCTGGGAGTATATAATCTCTCTCTGGCGGTTGAGAACGTCGTCGTACTGGAGTACGTCTTTACGGATACCGAAGTTGCGAAGTTCAACCTTTTCCTGAGAGCCTTCGATAATATTTGTGAGCATTTTATTTTCAATCGGCATATCCTCGTCTACGTTCATTCGGGTTAGCATAGCCTTCATTCTGTCGCCGCCGAACAGTCGCATAAGGTCGTCCTCGGTGGAGAGGAAGAATCGGCTTGTACCGGGGTCACCCTGTCGTCCTGCACGTCCGCGGAGCTGGTTGTCGATACGTCGGGATTCGTGACGTTCTGTGCCGATAATAAAGAGACCGCCGGCTTCTCGCACCTTTTCTGCCTCTTCTTTTATTTCATCGCTGTATTTGCTGTTTAATTCGGCGAAAATTTTTCTGGCCTCTAAAATTTCCTCGTCGTCTGTTTCTGCGTAGCCGGTTGCCTCGGCAATCAACTCGTCCTCGATGCCCTGCTTACGCATAGATGCCTTTGCGAGGTACTCGGCATTACCGCCGAGGATAATATCGGTACCACGACCTGCCATATTTGTGGCAATTGTTACGGCTCCGAGCTTACCTGCCTGAGCAATAATTTCCGCCTCTTTTTCGTGCTGTTTTGCGTTTAAGACGTTGTGCTTAATTCCGCGTTTTTTGAGCATTTTTGAGAGAAGTTCGGATTTTTCAATCGAAATTGTGCCGACAAGCACGGGCTGGCCTTTTTCGTGAGCCTCGACAATCTGCTCGATAACGGCGTTGAATTTACCCATTTCTGTCTGGAAAACGGAATCGGGAAGGTCAACTCTCGCAAGCGGTTTGTTTGTCGGGATTTCCACAACATCAAGCTTGTAGATTTCCTGGAACTCGGTCTGCTCGGTCATAGCAGTACCGGTCATACCTGAAAGTTTTTTGTAAAGACGGAAGTAGTTCTGGAAGGTAATTGTCGCAAGAGTTTTGCTCTCGTTCTGAACTTTTACGCCTTCCTTAGCCTCAATCGCCTGATGAAGTCCCTCGTTGTATCTTCTGCCGTACATAAGACGACCTGTGAATTCGTCGACAATAATAATCTCGCCGTCCTTAACAACGTAGTCAACGTCACGCTTCATAATGCCGTTAGCCTTTATCGCCTGATTAACGTGATGCTGAATTGTGAGGTTGTCGGGATCGGTAAGGTTATCTATATTAAAGAATTCCTCTGCCTTTTTAACGCCGCTTTGGGTTAAAGTCGCAGATTTTGCTTTTTCGTCTACAACGTAGTCGATACCGTTTTCAGCGTAGTAGCTTTCCATATCTTCCTTGCTGTTAAGCTCGGTAAAACGCTTAACGGTCAGGGTTTTTGCAAGGCGGTTAGCCTGAGTGTAAAGCTCTGTGGATTTGTCGCCTTTACCGCTGATGATAAGAGGTGTACGTGCTTCATCTATGAGGATTGAGTCAACCTCGTCGACAATAGCGAACGCGTGGCCACGCTGAACTTTGTTTTCCTTATATACCACCATATTATCTCGAAGGTAATCGAAGCCGAGTTCGTTGTTTGTGCCGTAGGTAATATCGGCATCGTAGGCTTCTTTACGCTCGTCGTTGTCGAGGTCGTGAACAATAAGACCAACCGAAAGTCCGAGATAGCGGTAGAGCTTGCCCATCCATTCGGAGTCACGTCGAGCAAGGTAGTCGTTGACTGTTACGATATGAACACCCTCGCCCGTAAGTCCGTTTAAGTACGCGGGCAAAGTAGCAACTAAGGTTTTACCTTCACCTGTTTTCATTTCAGCGATTCTTCCCTGATGAAGAATAATTCCGCCGATAATCTGTACGGGGAAGTGCTTCATTCCCAGCACACGCATTGACGCCTCGCGGCACACCGCAAAAGCATCGGGAAGTATATCGTCTGTGGTTTCGCCATTTTGAAGGCGTTGTTTTAAAATTGCAGTCTGATTTTTAAGCTCAGCTTCGCTCATAGCGGCATACTTTTCATCTAAAGCCAAAACCTTATCGGCGATAGGCTTAACACGCTTAACCTCTCGCTTTGAGTAATTGCCGAACAATAATTTTAATGGGTTCATATTGTTTATCCTTTCAGTAAATCTTGTTTTCAGAAAATCTTAATCTTTTAGGCTTTTTGCCGCCTGTATCATAGCCGCCTTTGCGACCTGACCTGCGGTTGAATAGCCGTATTGGCTGCTTCCGCGAACTACGCACGCAAACGCAAGCGGATAGTCGCTGTCGGTACAGTAGCCTATCATCCAGCCGTCGTTTTTATCGCGGTCTGAGCCTGTCAGCGTTTCGCCTGTACCCGTTTTTGCACAAACGGTAAGTCCGCCGAACATTGACTCGCCGTAGTCGTTAACAACGGCATATCGCATAAGCTCGCCGATGCTCTCTGCAGTTGAAGAGCTTAGCATCTGTTTTCCGTTTGAGCCTGTTTTTGAAAGTCCGATATCGGCTAAAATCGAGCCTGAACTTCCGCTTATTATATAAGGATTAACGGGTGTTCCTCCCTTTGCAATCGCACCGCAGATTATTGCCATCTGCATCGGGTTAACCGCGTCGTTATACTGCCCCACACCCGACCATGCGAGCTGGTTTTTGTTGGCGTCTTTAACATCGTAGTTACCCTTTTTTGTATTAACTCCGCTGACGGTAAAGCTTGCGTTTATGCCGAGCTTTTTAGCCATAGCGTTCATTTTTTCTTCGCCGAGTTCTACAGCAAGCTCCGCGAAAACGATATTGCACGAATGGCCGAACGCCTGCTTGATATCAACCGTTCCGTGGGAGCTGACGCAGGTAATATCTCCTCCGCCGATTTCCTCTTTGCCGCCGCAGTACCAAGTTCTGTCCCAGATATCGGGAATATTTTCAATCGCCGCCGCAGCGGTAACTATTTTGAAAATTGAACCGGGAGTATATGTTGACGAGAGCACATTATCGAGATATACGCCCTCGTATTTATCTTCATTATCCTCATTAATTTCAGGCGGACTGTTCGGGTCGTAGGTACGAATACTTACGGAACAGAGTATTTCGCCTGTGTTGTAGTTATAGATTACGCAGGCACCGCTGTCGTAATTTTTAAGAGAGTTGTACGCTGCCTTGCAGGTTGCGGCGTCAACCGTCAGCTCCATATCGTGACCGTGCCTGAATGATTTGGGCATATCAAGTCCCCATACAAAGCTGTAGCCCGTCAGCTCCGAGCGGAACTGACTTTGAACTGCTGTTGAAATGTTGAGCGAATCGTCACCCACAACGTGCAGAAGGGATTTTCTGACCTGAGCGTTTGGATGATAGACGCGTTTTCCATCGATACTTTCGGCAAGGACTTCGCCGTTTCGGTCGGTGATTTTGCCTGCCTGAATTAATCCGCCCGAGCCTGAGATATGTCCGTTATACGGCTGGTCAACCCAGTCGGACGCTCCGAAAATAGTTTCTGCAACGAGGAAACACATTCCCCCCAAAAAGGCGAGCACTACGATGAATATTAACCACGATCGCCTGAGTATTCTTTTCATTTAGCCGCTCTCCTTTCAGCAGATTTTATGAATTAATTAATAAAGTTATTTTTTAGAATAGGTGCGTTCATCAGCCGCTTTGATAAACGCTAAAAGCCCCCAGCACGAGATTATACTCGAGCCGCCCGCACTGATAAACGGGAAGGTAACGCCCGTAAGAGGGAGAATATCGGTCGCTCCGAAAACGTTGAGCGACATCTGGATAACGAGCAGACCTGCCGCACAGCAAGCGGAAATTGAGTAGAAGGTGCTGCGGCTTCTGGTTGTTACGGAACGAGCGTAGATAAAGAGCGTTGCAATTGCAACGGCAATGGTAACCGCGGTGATAAAGCCCATTTCCTCGCTCATAAGACCGAAAACGAGGTCAGACTCAGACGCGGCAACGTATTTTAAAACGCCGTTTCCTATGCCAACGCCGAAAAGTCCGCCCGAGGCGATATAAGTAAGCACACGTGCCTGCTGATATCCGCGTGAATCCTGAGTATATTCCCAAACGTGTCGCCAACCCTGAAAACGTCTTAAAACATAAGGCTTGATATTAAGGACAATAAATCCGGCAAAAACCGAGCTTACGAGTGCCAAAACAACGGTTTTAAAATCGCCCGAACGGGTAAACGAAACAAGCAAAAACGTTCCGAAGAAAATCAAAGCGGTTCCGAAGTCGCCCATTAGTGCGAGTGCACCGACACAAATTGCCGAGAAAATAATAAACTCGAGAAGGTTCTGCTTAGTTTGCAGGCGGTCGAGAGTTGACGCACCGACAAAGATAAACGCAATTTTTACAAATTCAGACGGCTGAACGGTAACAGGTCCTAGATGAACCCAGTTCGCCGAGCCGTTTGTGACGCGTCCGAAAACGAGATTCACCGCGAGGAAAAGCACCGCGACAATCATAATTATAAGTCTCCACTGACCGATTCGGTCGGGATTTTCAATAAATTTAATTAATGCACAAAATACTATCATTCCCCCGACAGCCGCGAAAAGCTGAGTATAAGCGGAATGTAATTCCTGACGTGCCAAAAGCATAACGCCGATACCCGTAAAGAAAAGGCACAGTGCCTCCAGCTCGAACGCTACACGCTTTAGAATAACTGTCGAAACAAAGAAGAACAGCCACTCTACGCCTAGCAAAACTCCGCACAAAACGGCGGGGTCAAAGTCCTTTGCACCGTCGCAAAAGCAAGCCTCAACGCCCATAAAAATATGGAAAAGCGATACTAAAATCATAATTTTATAAGGCTGGATTGCAGGTTTGTTTGAAACCTTTGAGAAAAACCAGCTCGACTGCAGTTCTTCATGGAATTCCTCGCCGCGTTTAAAGGCGAATTCCTTATTTCCGATTGAAATACTATCGTCAATTCTGACCTGCGTCCTGCGTTTGATACGCTTTCCGTTTACATAGGTACCGGTTTTTGAGCC
>JAFLSL010000068.1 GCA_022510985.1 Ruminococcus sp.
AATCTCATAGTAAACTCCGCCGTACATAAGGCAATATCTTTCCTTGCTGATTGTTCCTATAATCGGATTTTCACTCATAAGCCTTTCGTACTCGTCTTTGCTAAGCCGTGTTTCAATTTCTTCCCTTACTGTTTCGCTGATTTTATGCTTTTCGGTTTTAATAAAAATCCAATGTCCGTTTTCTCCGCGTTTTCTAAGTCTGAATTTGCCGTCTTTCCCTAAAAGATAGCTTTGAGTAATGTCAGATTTTGAGCAGGGAAGAGAAATCAAAAATTCAGTATCGGGATATTTTATTAAAAATTTTCTCTCAATTTCAAGCGGTTTAGGAATTCCCAAAAAGTTCTTAATTTCTCTGAAAAGAATATCAAATTTCTCATCAAAGCTTTCGCAAACGGGAATAAACCTATAATGCGGATTTCCGCACCAAGCCCTTAGAGACTTATCGTTAATCTTTTGAGCCTCATCTCTCGGTTCTGTGCGAATTTCGCCCGTTTTGTACTTTACATTTTCGTCAGTCGAAGTACTGTCAAGGTGAAAAACCGCGTCATATCTGTCGCGTAATTCAACATCACTCATATTAAGTTCACTTTTTATTCTCTCAAAATCCTCGTCATTCAAATAAACCCTGCAATCCATAAGTCCGCGATCGCAGATTATCACAGCCATTTCATCGTCTTTAATCACATTTTCAAGCTCTTTTTCATTTTTTAGCTGATTTTCTGCAATTGCTTTTTGAAATTCATAAGGTGATTTATTTCTATCAAATCCCTCTTGTAAAATTTCTGTAGCAGATTCACTAATTGCATATACATTGTATCCGAGGCTCTCAAGCTCTGCTTTAAGCCTTTTAAGAGCCTTGCTTTTGCCGCCGCTCGGGCCGCCCGATAATACAATTTTCTTTGTATTCTTCATACATTCACCCTCTTGTACTAGTTTATTATAATGAAAAATTGTATTTATATATTTCTGGTTTAGAATTATAAAATGCCTTATTCCAAACTCTTACAGTTTTTGCACCGATTTTCTTGACAGCAATATTAAAGGGTGATAAAATTTAATAAATAGGAAATGAAATGAAAGGAAGTCATAAAATGGCTACAAAAAATATTGATTGGTCCAACCTCGGCTTTGGATATATCCAGACCGAGAAAAGATATGTTTCAAATTTTAAAGACGGAAAGTGGGACGACGGCGTTATCACAGACGACGCTACAGTACAGCTCAACGAGTGTGCAGGCGTTTTGCAGTACGCACAGACCGTTTTCGAAGGCTTAAAGGCGTACACAACCGCCGACGGAAGTGTTGTTACATTCCGCCCCGATTTAAATGCAGACAGACTTATTGAATCGTGCAAAAGACTTCAGATGCCGACTTTCCCCAAGGAAAGATTCTTAGACGCAATTGAAAAGGTAGTAAAGGCTAATATAGATTACGTTCCGCCCTACGGCTCTGGTGCAACTTTATATATTCGTCCGTACATTTTCGGAACAAATCCCGTTATCGGCGTAAAGCCCGCTGACGAGTATCAGTTCAGAGTTTTCGTAACTCCTGTTGGTCCGTATTTTAAAGGCGGTGCAAAGCCGATTACAATTCGCGTATGCGACTATGACAGAGCTGCTCCTAACGGACCAGGTCATATTAAAGCCGGTCTTAACTATGCTATGAGCCTTTATCAGATTGTTGACGCTCACGAAAAAGGCTTTGACGAGAATATGTATCTCGACGCTGCAACTCGTACTTATGTTGAGGAAACAGGCGGTGCTAACTTCCTCTTTGTAACAAAGGATAATAAGATAGTTACCCCTAAGTCCGACTCAATCCTTCCGTCAATCACAAGAAGAAGTCTTATGATTGTTGCTGAAAAATATCTCGGACTTGAGGTTGAACATCGCCCTGTAGCTTTCGAAGAGGTAAAGGATTTCGCTGAATGCGGACTTTGCGGTACAGCAGCGGTTATTTCACCCGTTGGCAAAATTAACGACCACGGCAATGAAATCTGTTTCCCGAGCGGTATGGACGATATGGGACCGATTACAAAGAAACTCTACGAAACATTAACAGGTATTCAGATGGGCAGAATTGAAGCTCCCGAGGGTTGGATACATAAGATTAAATAAATCAAACTTTTTATAACAAGCAGATAGTGTTTTGCACTATCTGCTTTCTTTTTGTAGTTATTTAAAAATATTTTAAAAAAGTATTGAAATATACCCCGTGGGGGTATATAATATAAATGCTCTTAATGGGCATATTAAGAAAGGATGACCGTCATAATGGATGATAAAAGACAATGCGGATGCTTAAGTAAAACGACATCTCGCACAGAACAGGAACAAAAAAAGCTTATCAATCGCCTCAATCGTATCGAGGGGCAAATCCGAGGAATACGAAAAATGATAGAAAACGATGCTTATTGTACAGACGTTTTGGTGCAGTCAGCCGCTGTAAATGCAGCGGTCAATTCCTTCAACAAAGATTTAATCGCAAGCCATATCCACGGTTGTGTTGCCCGAGATATAAGAGAGGGGAAAGATGAAGTTATTGACGAGCTTGTTTTAACCCTGCAAAAACTGATGAAATAGCATTATGTTAAGGTAGGTGTTTACAATGAAACAATATATAGTTACAGGAATGACTTGTGCCGCTTGCAGCTCGCGTGTTGAAAAAGCGGTGTCTAAGGTTCCCGGGGTAGAGTCCTGCTCCGTAAGCCTTCTGACCAATTCAATGGGTGTAGAGGGAAACATATCCGATGCCGACATTATCGCAGCGGTTACAAATGCAGGCTATGGTGCAAAAGTTAAAGATAATAAGGAGAATTTAACTTCCAACACAGCGGCAAACGATGAGGAGGTCTTAAAAGATAGCGAAACACCTCTGCTTAAAAAACGTCTTATCTCTTCACTGGTTTTCTTAGCTGTTCTTATGTATATGTCGATGGGTCATATGATGTGGAATTGGCCGCTACCTGAATTTATGGCGGACAATCACGTTATGATGGGCATTGTGCAGATGCTTCTTGCCATAGCTATTATGGTAATTAATCAGAAGTTTTTTATCAGCGGTTTTAAAAGCCTTATTCACAAATCGCCCAATATGGACGCACTCGTGGCTATCGGTTCACTTTCTGCATTTGGGTATAGCGTTTGGGCGTTGCTTGCAATGACGCAAGCTCAACTTGTCGGCGATATGCACGCCGTAATGGGATATATGGATGAGTTCTATTTTGAAACTGCGGCAACGATTTTAGCACTGATTACCGTAGGAAAAATGCTCGAATCCCGTTCCAAAGGCAAAACAACAGACGCACTTAAAGGACTTATGAAACTTGCCCCAAAGACTGCCACAATTCTTGAGGACGGTATTGAAAAGACAATTCCTATTGAGCAGGTTAAAAAGGGCGACATTTTCGTTGTGCGTCCGGGTGAGAACATCCCTGTAGACGGCGTTGTAGTTGAAGGCAGCAGTGCGATTAATGAATCTGCCCTGACAGGCGAGAGCATTCCTGTTGATAAAACTGTAGGCGATCAGGTGTCCGCGGCGACATCGAATCAATCAGGCTTCATCAAGTGTGAGGCCACGAGAGTGGGAGAGGACACAACACTTTCTCAAATCATTCAGATGGTCAGCGATGCGGCGGCTACTAAAGCACCGGTCGCAAAAATTGCCGACAAAGTTTCAGGAATTTTTGTACCCGTTGTTATTATTTTAGCAGTTATAACATTTATCGGCTGGATGATTGCAGGTCAGGCTATCGGCTTTGCATTATCCCGAGCTATTGCCGTCTTGGTTATAAGCTGCCCCTGTGCTTTAGGTTTAGCAACACCCGTAGCTATTATGGTCGGAAACGGTATGGGTGCAAAGAACGGTATTTTGTTTAAAACTGCGGTTTCTTTGGAAAATGCAGGAAAAATAGAGGTCGTTGCCCTCGATAAGACAGGCACAATTACCGCAGGTGAGCCGAAGGTCACAGATATTATCTCGACCGACGATTTGTCCTCTCAGGAACTTTTAAGCCTTGCATATGCTTTGGAAAAGAAAAGCGAGCATCCCCTTGCAAAAGCAATACTAAAAAAAGCAGAGGAGCAGAAACTAACATTAAACGAGGTATCCGATTTTAAAGCCCTTCCCGGAAACGGTTTAAGTGCCAAACTAAACGGTAGCGAGCTTTTAGGCGGTAGCTATAAATTCATCGGCGGGCAGACAAATATACCCGAGGATATGCACAATAAGACACAAGAGCTTTCCGAAGAAGGCAAAACTCCGTTGCTTTTTACCCTTGATAAAAAGCTTAAAGGTATAATCGCTGTGGCAGACGTCATTAAAGAGGACAGCCCCCGAGCAGTTCGGGAGCTTCAGAATATGGGTGTTAAAGTTGTTATGTTGACGGGAGATAACGAGCGTACGGCAAAAGCTATCGGCAAAGAGGCAGGTGTGGACGAAGTAATTGCAGGCGTTCTTCCGAATGGAAAAGAAAGTGTTATCCGCTCCTTAAAAGAAAAGGGTAAGGTCGCTATGGTAGGCGATGGTATAAACGATGCCCCCGCCCTTACAAGAGCCGACATTGGTATAGCAATCGGTGCCGGTGCGGATGTTGCGATTGACGCGGCGGATATTGTCCTTATGAAAAGCCGCCTTAGCGATGTTCCCGCGGCAATCCGCCTTAGCCGAGCTACACTTCGAAACATTCACCAAAATCTGTTTTGGGCATTTTCGTACAACGTAATCGGAATACCTTTAGCGGCTGGTGTTTTTATTCCGCTTTTAGGCTGGCAGCTTAACCCGATGTTCGGTGCAGCGGCGATGAGTATTTCAAGTTTCCTCGTTGTAACAAACGCCCTCAGACTTAATTTATTTAAAATGCATATAGCTAATAAATATAAAAAATTAAGGCCGAAAACGGCAGAAAAGGAGTATTTTACTATGAAAAAAACACTTAACATTGAAGGAATGATGTGCAGCCATTGTGAGGCACACGTAAAGAAGGCACTTGAAAGCGTTGACGGAGTTAGTGAGGCTGTAGTCAGCCACGAGAGCAAAACTGCTGTTGTAACACTTACAAAAGATGTTCCTAACGAGACATTAAAAAAGGTTGTTGAGGATGCGGAATATCAGGTGCTTAGCGTTGAGTAAAAAAGTTAAAATTTAATCTAATAAAACAAGGCATAGTCTTTCGACTATGCCTACTTTTTTGTTGGAGATGGGGTGAGTTATGCTATGCGAGAGCTTTCATCTCGCTTGTTGGGGCGTGTATCATAGATAAAATGCACATCAAGGCTCCTCGCTAAAAATGTCCTACGGGGTGTTAGTGATAAAGAAGGTCTTATATGAAACAGTCGGAATTATGGATTTTGTAGGATAAAATCTATACCTTACGGAGGCTTTACAAATGAGAAACAAAATCACTTATACACGGCAGGGCGATTATCTTTTTCCAAATTTGAAATTACCCGAACAACTAAAGATGAAATCGGTATTTGGGGTAAGCGGTTACGGTATATTGAGAGGCGTTGCAAAATCCGTTACGCTAATCTACTGACAAGTTGCAAGTTTGCTACCTACCTTGCCAACATTGATGAGAAAAGCAACAGAAATGTTTGACAGCTTGCAAAAAAGAGGGCGTAGCTGAACAACTCAAAGAAAACAATCTAATGATATGAGTTGCAAATATGAATAATATTTGCAATCGAGCAATTGAAACAGTCAACAATGAATTGATATATTTATAAATGCAATGGGCGAAGGTGAATATTTCATCTTCGCCCGTTGTTTAGGAAATAAATCCAACTTCAAAGCCTACTTGAAGTTTTCTTTGAAATAAAAATATGAATCTTTAATCAAAAATTATGATGTTTACAAAATTGTGTGTGAAAATTAGTGCTTTTCAACAAATCACGGTATTTGTTTTCTCAAAATTGGCGAATTGAAAACTGCTATTCACGATGATAAAATAAAGGCGAGATAACTTAAGTTAAGTGATCCTAATTTTTTATTATCGAGGTGCAAGAGATGAGGAACATGATTAGGTCAGGAAAATTACAATATCTGTAGTCCTAGTAATGTTGATGGCATTTTTACTGCCTGTTCAGGTATTTGCGGAAACAGTGCCGGAACAAGAACCGACAGAAACAGTAACGTTTGATTCTCTTACTGAGTCGGATGATGATGCGAATATCGTTTCTGAGTTCTTGGTATGAAAAAGAATGGCTGCAGAATGTTCTTCCAATACGATAGTGAAGGCAACGTAGTCTCAATGATGTTCAATGGTACAAGATACTACTATGTAAAAAACCAGCAAGGCGACGTAGAAAAGATTGTTGATAAATCAGGTAACGCAGTAG
>JAFLSL010000069.1 GCA_022510985.1 Ruminococcus sp.
GCTCAATCGGAGATATTAAGGACGAACCGTTCAATCCTGTGAAAATAGACGATACGCTTATTGATGAGCTTAATAAATCGAGCTTTGCTCTTATTGATAAGTCAAAAGAAAGCAAAATGCGTGAGGTTGTGGAGAACGCACGCCTCGACTGTGACAGCATAGGCGGAACGGTTGAATGTGCCGTTGTCGGAATGCCTGTCGGAGTGGGCGGACCGCTTTTTGACGGAGTTGAGGGTGCTTTGGCTAAGGCTCTTTTCGCAATTCCCGCAGTTAAGGGTGTTGAGTTCGGAAAAGGCTTTGAAAGCTCAAAGCTGCTCGGAAGTGTAAACAACGACGCGTTTGAGTACAAAAACGAAAGGGTTGTTACAAAAACTAATAACTGCGGCGGAATCCTCGGCGGAATAACAGACGGTATGCCGATTGTTTTCAAGGCTGCGTTTAAGCCTACGCCTTCAATCGCTAAGGAGCAGGAAACCGTTAATTTACAGACAGAGAAAAATGACACTATTTCTGTAAAGGGCAGACACGACCCCTGTATCGTACCCAGAGCCGTGCCTGTTGTTGAGGCGATTGCGGCGATTGCTGTTTTTGATTTACTATAATGTAACAAGGGTGAAATTATGAAAGATTTATCCGAGATACGTAAGGAAATAAACGAAATAGATTCGCAGATTATCGAGCTTTTTAAACAGCGTATGAGTTGTGCTAAAGATGTCGGTGAATACAAAAAAGCGAACAATATTCCGGTTTTGAATGAAGATCGTGAGAACGAAATTTTAGATAAGGTTTATGAAAAAGGCGGAGAGTACGGTTCGCCCGCACGACTTTTGTATTCGAATATAATGGAACTCTCAAGAGCCTTGCAGCATAACATCGTAGGCAGCGGAAAGGCTATTAAGGATATTCTCTCAGACGCTGAAAATTCTCTGCCTGCTAAGGGCGTTAAAATTGCCTATCAGGGAATAAAAGGTGCAAACGGTCATGAGGCGACTGTAAGACTTTTTCCTGAGGGAGAGCCTGTTTCCTATAAAACTTTTGCCGACGTTTTTGACGCTGTTGACAAGGAAGAAGTGAACTACGGGGTTTTACCCGTAGAAAACTCTACCGCAGGCTCGGTGTCGGCGGTTTACGACCTTATTCTGAAACACCGTTTTTATATTGTGGGTGCACTTGATTTGCCGATTGATTATTGTCTCGGCGGATTAAAGCAGTCTGAAATAGGCGATATCGAAAAGGTATGGACCCATCCGCAGTCAATTTCACAATGCGAAAATTATATCGCGGCTCATAATTTTGAGCCGACTCCCTGTGCCAATACCGCGGTTGCGGCACGGGACGTAGCTCGTGAAAAACGCCTGAACGTTGCGGCGATTTGCTCCTACAGAGCTGCCGAAGAGTACGGCTTAAAAATTCTTGATGACCATCTTCAGGACAACGACGATAATATGACGCGTTTTATCGTTATTTCAAAGAGGCTTTTTATTCCCGATAACGCGGATAAAATCAGCCTGTGCTTTAGTCTTCCGCACGTTTCGGGTTCGCTTTACAGTGTGCTCTGCAGATTTAATTCGCTCGGCTTTAACCTGACAAAAATTGAATCCAGACCGATTCAGGGCAGCAAGTTCGAGTATCTTTTCTACCTTGATTTTGCAGGGAATGTCCATAGCAAGGATGCCGTAGAGCTTATTTGTCAGCTCTCAGAGGAAATGCCCGGATTTTCATTCTTAGGAAATTACAACGAGATTTAGCTTACTGAATAGCAGCATTTTGGTGATTAAAAGTGGAACTAAAAAAAGAACATAATTATCTATGGGATAATATAAAAACACTTCTGATTTTTTTGGTAGTTGTGGGACATCTTCTCGAGGGACTTAAGCTCGTATTGCCGTTTGCAAAGGATTTTGATTATTGGATTTACACCTTCCATATGCCTGCGTTTATATTTGTATCGGGATTTCTTTCGAAAAGCTATTGCAGAGAGGGCAAGGTTCGTGCGGATAAGGTTATTGTTTTTATAGCTTATTACGCGATTTTCCAGCTTGCGTTTACAGGCTACAGAATGTTAGTTGGAATACCTGTCGAGGCAGTTAACATACTTGATATGTTCCATTCCAACCGCGGACTTTGGTATTTGCTTGCGATAATTTTTTATTATCTGATGATTCCCGTGGCTGAAAGGCTTTCATCATTTGTTATGATTTCTGTAAGCATAGTTCTTTCAATTTTAATCAGTACAGCTCCCGACGCAGGTATTGTACTTGCAATACATAGAATTTTTGTCTTTGCACCTTTCTTCTTTATCGGCTACTATATGTCGAATTCTGCTCTTGAAAAGCTAAGAAAAATTAATTTATTTATAAGACTTTTGCTTGGTGCAATATGTATTACCTGTTCAATTTTAATTTGGTCACTTCAGAATCGCGATAATTTCCCGATGCGTGTGTTTTTCGGAAAAGCGAACTTTGCGGAGCTTGATGTATGGTTCCGCTATGGTGCACTTTTGAGAATTCAGGCTTTAGTTATAGGTCTTTTGATGATTGCGGCAGTGTTGCTTATTATCCCGACCTGCAAGCTCTTTATCTCGTATATAGGCAGGTATTCTCTGAGTGTTTATATCTTCCATATGCCGATTGTGATTTCACTGATGGATACAGACTTTTTAAAGGAAGTTCAGATTGTATCTCTTACTGATTTCTTCCTTCTCCTTCTTTGTGCAGCAGCGATAGTCGGTGTGCTTTCAATACCGATTTTTGATTATCCGTTTAAGTGGATAAGGCTCGGACTTCAAAAGATTACCAAATACTCACCTAAGCATTAATTTAAAATCCCTTTGTTAATTTACAAAGGGATTTTCTTGATTTTCAAAGAATTATATCGTAAAATTATAATATAGTTTAAATGTAGGTATGTGAGGTGGAAATATGGTAAAAAAATTCAGAATAGGTTCTCCCTTTGATACAGAAGCAGTAATTGAGAAAATTGAAATATCCGATACAAAGGATTTCCCTCTGGGTCTGTCTTTAGGCGAAAAAGCGGTTTTGAAATTCAATATCGAAAAAGATGATATGATTTTCGGCTTGGGCGAGGCTGTTCGCGGAATTAACAAACGCGGTTGGATTTACGAAAGCTGGTGCAGCGACGAAACAAACCACACCGAGGATAAACGCTCGCTCTACGGGGCACATAATTTTATTGTTGTCAGCGGAAAAGAAAAATTCGGATTGTTTGTCGATTTTCCCGCAAAGATTGAGTGGGATTTGTGCTACAGCGAGTGCGACGAAGTTAAAATCACTCTTGATGGAAAAAGTGCTGACTTTTATTATATCAAGGGCAAAAACGAACGTGGAATTGTACGCGAGTTCAGAAGAATAATCGGAAAAAGCTACATTCCGCCATTCTGGGCATTTGGTTATCAGCAAAGCTGTTGGGGTTACGCAAAGCAAGAGGACTTTGTAAACGTTCGCGAAAATCATCGGAATAATAATCTACCGCTCGACTGCATCTATATGGATATAGATTATATGGAGCGTTTTAAAGACTTTACCGTAAACCGCGATTTGTTTCCCGATTTTAAAGCGTTTGTCGACGATATGAAGGCTAATAATATCCACCTTATCCCGATTATTGACGCAGGCGTTAAGAAGGAAAAGGGCTACTCGGTTTATGAGGAAGGTCATGAAAAGGGATTTTTCTGCAAGAACGCTGACGGTACTGATTTCGAGTGCGGAGTATGGCCCGGAATTGTCGGGCTTCCCGATTTTCTTAACAAGGACGCTCGCCGTTGGTTCGGCAGTCAGTACGATGCCTTGAGTGATTTAGGCATTGACGGTTTTTGGAACGATATGAACGAGCCTGCGATTTTCTATTCCGTAGACGGGCTTAACAAGGCGATGAAAAAGCTCGATGATATTCGCGGTAAGGATGTTGATATTTGGGGCTTTTTCGGAATAAAGGACGCCCTTATGGGAGTTCAGAACAGTATGGACGACTACTCGAATTTCTACCATAATATTGACGGCAAATTAGTCTGCCACAAGGATGTTCATAATCTCTACGGAGCGTTTATGACAACTGCCGCAGGCGAGTATTTTGAGGAGAAGTTTGGAAAAGAAAAGAAGCTTATCTTTTCGAGAGCGTCCTATATCGGAGCACACCGAACGAGCGGAATTTGGTTTGGAGATAATTTCAGCTGGTGGTCGCATATTCTTCTTAATCTTAAGATGCTGCCGTCTGTTAATATGTGCGGTTTCCTTTATTGCGGAGCCGACCTCGGCGGATTTAATAACAATGTAACGAGAGACTTACTTTTGAGATGGCTTACACTCGGAGTTTTTACTCCGCTTATGCGAAACCATCGTGCTCTCGGAACACGTGCTCAGGAGGCATACCAATTCGGCGACTGCAAAGAATTTTCGGATGTGCTTTCGGTACGCTACAGACTTATTCCTTATATTTATTCAACCTTCAGGCGTTGCAGTGAAGAGGACGATATGATGTTCAGACCTCTATCGTTCGATTATCCCGACGATAAAATCGCCCGAGAGGTTGAGGATCAGCTTATGCTCGGGGACGAGTGTATGATTGCACCGATTTATGAGCAGAACAAAAACGGCAGAACGGTTTATCTGCCCGAGGATATGAGCTTTGTAAAGCTGAGCGGAGAAAATGTAAAAATTGAAAAGCTTAAAAAGGGAATTCATTATATCAGCGTAGAGCTTAACGAAGTGCCGCTCTTTATCAAAAACGGTAAAAATATTCCGCTTGCAAAACCGGCACTTAACACCGCAGAGCTTGACACAGAAAATCTTACATACCTTTTGTAGTTCCCATAAATACTGAAATGCAACCAATAGTTGCGTAATTGAAAACTAAAATGTATGGTGATATTTCAAAGTTTTGTGGTATAATTATGACATAAATCAAGGGGGAGATTTTATGAATATTGAGACTGCTAACAGATTATTACAGTATAGAAAATCTCACGGATTTTCTCAGGAAGAGCTTGCAGAAAAAATCGGGGTAAGCCGCCAGGCTATCTCAAAATGGGAACGTGCGGAGGCGTCACCCGATACCGACAATTTAATTACATTAGCCGAGGTTTACGGAGTAACGCTCGATGAGCTTCTTCAAGGTGAAGGTGGGACTGAAGAAGCTAAGGCAGAGCCCGACAAAAATACTACATATGTCAAAGATGAAAGATTTAAATTCAAAAAGGATTTCCACGTTAACGAAAACGGAGATTCGGTTCATATCGGTTTTAAAGACGGCATAAATGTAAAGGATAAGGACGGATCATATGTCCATGTCGGTTTTGACGGAATTCACGTTCAGGAAGGCGAAAAGGTACGTGCCTATACTGACGAGAACGGACACTTTATGGTAGATGAAAAATATTCTAATAAAAAGCATAAGAAGATTGCCCACGTTTTTCCGGTTTGGATGTTAGCGTTAATCGCAATGTTGCTCTGGGGATTTTCAGGACAGCTTTGCGGATTTGCTCTTTCGTGGATTTGTTTGTTAGCTATTCCGCTTTATCATTCATTTGTTGAGGCAATTTATAAGCGTAACGCTCATTGCTTTGCCTATCCTGTGCTTTGTGTAGTATTCCAAATGATAACAGGATTTTTATTCGACGGCTGGAGCTGGGGCTGGATAGCTTATCTGACAATTCCAATCTATTATTGTATAGTGAATATGATAAACAAAAATACAGAAGAATAAAGCTGAATTTATAAAAAGTAAAGCTCTCAAGGCATTTGCCTTGAGAGCTTTTTGTAAACTTTTTAAAAAATGGTTTAAATTTTCAATCCCTTAGTGGTTTTAAGAAATTCATATAGCTTTTCTTTGATTATTTCAACCCCGCCGACGCTGTCGCTTTCAATATTGAGCGGCATAATCGGGTCGTGAACTGAAAGTCTAAGCAAAAACCAACCGTTGCCGTTCTTTTCGTCAAACGAAACTCTGACGCCCTCACGGTTATCGTCAGCTAAAATCCAGCCCTCGGTCTTCTCAGCGTATTCGGTAAGGTCGTTAATAATCCCCTCGCCGCAGGCTCTGAAATCTTCTTCAAGAATTTCAAAGCGAATTTCCGTTTCTTCAGCGGGCTCTTTAAGTTCAGCCGTAAGGCTCTCTATGCTCTTGCCCTCTTTGCTGAGCTGTACCATTTTGATGATGATTTTGGTGCAGAGATATGCTCCGTCGTCGAGGAAATAATTCTCACGCATAGCTGCGTGCCCCGAGGTTTCAATCGCAAGCGGACAGTTTATGCCCTTATCGTTGAGTTCAAGACCCTTGTCGATAACGTTTTTATATCCTCTGCGGTAGCGGTAGTGCTTTC
>JAFLSL010000007.1 GCA_022510985.1 Ruminococcus sp.
GCACAATACAACACCCTCGCAAAGTCCCAATGCACCACCGAGAAAACGGTTTATTGAACCGATAATCGGAATATGAAAAAGCTTTTCAATTCTTTTTGCAATAAATTTACAGATTATTAAAAGCAGTATAAAAAATACGACAATCAGCACCACACTCAAAACCGAAGTCACGGCCGGTTTAATCGCAAGATCTACCGCCTGTCCGATATTATCGCCTGCAAAATCTGTCGCACTTTCTGCTGACTTTATAAGCTCGTCTGTTGAAATACCGAAGATGTTAAAAAAATTAACCAAAAAATCGGGAAGACCGTTTACAGTTTCCTGCACGATTTTATCCGCTCCTGCAACAGAGTTCGTAACAGATTCGGCAACGCTGCTTGTAACGGCAGGAGAAATAAATGCGGTGTATATGAAATTTGAGACAAGTCCCGCCGCCAGATACGAGATTACCCCTGATGCCGCAACACTCAGAAGATTTAAAAGCGTTTTAGCGATACCTCTTATAACTCCGATAATAACGAGTAAAAGGATAATGCCGATTAAAATTAAATCAAGTATCATATTTTTCCATTACCTTATTACTTAAAATCTACTATTTTTCTTATTTCGTTAATTCCGAGAATATATGCCTCACCCGTGTTTTCGAGTTTTACTGCTTTTGAGCCGTTTCCGGCGTCACATTTTCCTACTTTATTTCCCTCTGTATCAAACAGATAACATTTATCGGAATCCAAAATAGCAACACGGTTTTTGTAAAGCGACATTGATTCTATAGAATAATCGGTATCGTTTACGTTTACAACCTCGCCTGAGCTGTTTACATACTCAATAGAACAGGTTCTTCCGTCACCGCTTCTCGAAAGAGAAAGCACAAACGAATTTGTATCAGCGTCAATATCATAGGCTGTAAGCTGCATATTACTGTAGTCAACCTGTTTTAGCGTGCCGGCTCTTATATCTAGAGTATAGGACGATTTTGAGCCTATCATACAAACATTATTAGAATTAAGATATTCTACACTATAGATAGCATTTTCGTCAAGATTATGGATAGAAACGGGCGTTTCTTTAGTAAAATCAAGCACATAAGCAATACCGAGCAGACTTCCGTTATCTCCCGTAACTCCGCAGGCAACGCAACCCGTACCGCTCGAATTAAGGGCAACAGAATTTATGTAATAATCGGAGAAGGAATACGCATATATTTTTTCGCGGTTATTGTTATAAACGTGGATTTTAGAGAGATAGCCGTCAGTTTGAGTCACAACGCAGTAATAACCTTTAGCGTTGATATCAGCAGTTATAACATAGTTTTCGGTATCTTTAGAAGCGTTTAACTTTTCTTTTGTACCCGTTACATATCCGTTACCGCCGAGGTTGTAGATAAGAACATTATCCCCTGCACTGCAAAGTATCGGTTTTGAAAATCCGTGTTGATTATATCCAATCTCGTTTCCGGAGGAACTTAACGCCTCGAACGAGGTATCGGAAACATACATAATACCGCCATCGCATATAAAGTTAGCGTCGTTTACGGACGAGCCGATAATAGATGCGGGAAAGCCTTCATCTCTTGAGCCGAGAACGTCGTACTTGACCCAATGCGAAATCTTATCGGGCGTAAAGCTGTCGCGGTTTGCAACCGCAAATACTACCAGCCCGAGCACCACAATTATCCCCGCGATTATAAGTATACGCTTAACCGCGTCTTTAGATATTTCGGTTCTTTCGTCGTTATATTCTTCGAGGGGAACGTCCTCGTAGCTTATAACTTCTCTTTTTGTTTTCTTTCTTTTTTCAACATTGCGAACGCTGTAACGTCCGCCGATTTTTCTTTTCATAAATTCTCCGTCAATTTAATAATTAACTTTATTAAGATAAAGACCGCAGCTTTGTGCCGTAGCACCCGCAAAAGAGCGGTCTTTTTTATTTATAATTTCTGAAATACCGTCCTCAGGGATTTTTCCCTGAGCAATTTCGAGCAGAGTTCCGACCATAATTCTTACCATATTATACAGAAATCCGTCTGCCTCTACAGTCATCGTCACCAAATCTCCGTCACGCTCAACCTTGAACATCTTTACATCTCTTACAAAATCGCCTATCTCGCGTTTATCAAGTGTACAAAACGAAGTGAAATCGTGTTTTCCGACAAATGCCTGAGCACTTTTATTGAGCAGCTCGACATTTAGAGGATAGCGGTAAAACAACGCATATCCGTTTAGAAACGGGTTTCTGGTTTCGCTGTTCCAGATCTTGTAGACATACTGCTTACTTTTGCAGTTATATCTTGCGTGGAAATCATCTTCTACGTCTTTACAGCTAAGGCAAACCACCTCATCGGGAAGCCACTTATTTAGAGCAAGTTTCAGCCTGTCAGCAGGTATCGGGTGAACAATTTTAACGCTTATGCAGTACATATTAGCGTGAACTCCACTGTCGGTGCGACTGCAACCCTTCAGGTCGTAAAACTCGCCAACTACCTCTTTTAATGCGTTTTGAAAAACCTCCTGAACGGTTATACCGTTTTTTTGGATTTGCCAGCCGTGGAAGTTTTTTCCGTCATATGAAATTGTAATGAGAATATTTCTCAGATTATCGGAGCAATGAAGATGTCGCATAAAACAACTCCCGCAAGTAGCAATACAGTAAAAATAATACAGATGATATCGAGTCTATGAACGTGAAGAGTTTTCATTCGGGTTCTTCCCTCTCCGCCCTGATAACAACGACATTCCATAGCCATAGCAAGCTCAAAAGCACGCCTGAAGGCTGAAACAAACAGCGGAATTAACACCGGTGTCATCGACTTAACCTTTTTAATCAGACCGCCGCTTTCCATATCGGCACCTCTCGACTTTTGAGCCGACATAATTTTGTCGGTTTCCTCAAGCAAGGTTGGAACAAAACGGAGTGCAATCGTCATCATCATCGCAATTTCGTGAACCTTTATATGAAAAACCTTCAGCGGTTTCATAAGTCTTTCAATCGCGTCGGTCAAATCTGTCGGCGAGGTTGTAAATGTTAAGCACGAGCTTATTAAAATAAGCAGAATTATTCTCACCGATACAAAAACCGCACGATAAATCCCCGACAACGTCAGCTTTAAAACTCCGAGCTGCCATATCGGCTCGCCTGTGCCATAGAACATATTTAAAAGCGAGGTTATAATTATAATAAAAATAATAACCTTCAGGCTTTTAAAATACATCTTCACCGGAATGCCGGAGAGCACGATTATCCCTAAAATTGCGGCTGTAATAAGTGCAAGAGCTGCAAAATTAAAGGTGCAGAATATCAGTACAATTAAAGCTACAAGAAGAATAATTTTAACTCTCGGGTCGGTTCTGTGGACAATACCGTTTCCGGGGATAAACTGTCCGAGGGTAATATCTCTTATCATACCTTACCCTCCTTTTTCAGCAGACTTACAATTTCAGAGAAAGCCTGTTCAACCGTAAGGATACCGTCAGAAAACTCAAAGCCTTTTTCTTTAAGAGAAAGCATAATTTTTGTAATCTGCGGTACCCGAAGCCCCATACTCTCGAGCTTTTCAGCCTGAGAGAAAACTTTCTTCGGGGTATCAAACATTTCAAGTTTACCTTTATTCATTACCATAACTCTGTCGGCAATTCGGGCAACGTCCTCCATACTATGTGATACAACAATTATTGTGTTTTTTCTGTCCCTGTGATACTGCATAATCTGGGAAAGGAGAAGATCTCTTCCGAGCGGATCAAGTCCCGCGGTGGGTTCATCTAAAACGAGCACATCGGGATCCATTGCAATTACTCCCGCAATAGCCGCTCTACGTTTTTCTCCTCCTGATAAATCGAACGGAGACTGCTTTAAAAGCTTATCCGAAAGTCCGACAAATTTTGCGGATTTTCTTACTATTTTATCAATTTCTTCTTCAGAAAGTCCCTTGTTTCTGGGACCGAAAGAAATATCTGCGTATACTGTTTGGTCAAAAAGCTGATATTCGGGATATTGAAAAACCATTCCAACCTTAAACCTGATTTTCCTGATTTCCTTTGGTTTTGCCCAAATATCACTTCCGTTTAAAAGAACCTGACCGCTGTCGGGTTTAATAAGCCCGTTGAGCATTTGGACAAAGGTGCTTTTGCCCGAACCTGTATGACCAATAAGTCCGATAACCTCTCCCTCATTTATGCTCAGGTTAAGACTATTGACCGCGTTTTTCTCGAACGGAGTTCCCACTCCGTAGGTGAAGGATAAATCTTTTACTTCAATAATACTCAACTCAGCACCTCCTCTAAAAGAGAGATACATTCGTCAGTATTAAGCGGCATTTTTGAAAATCTCAGACCAACACCGATAAGCTTATACGCAAGCTCGGTAGCCTGAGGTACATCAAGAGAGTATTTTTTCATCAAATGAACCTGAGAGAAAACCTCCTCGGGTGTACCCTGGGTCAGAATTTCACCCTTATCCATTACAACAACTCTGTCCGCAAGCACCGCTTCGTCCATATAATGAGTAATCAAAACAACTGTAATTCCCTTTTCTTTAAGGGTTTTAATCGTTCTCATAACTTCCTCGCGACCGTTAGGGTCAAGCATAGCGGTAGGCTCGTCAAACACAATACAGCTCGGCTCCATCGCGATTATGCCCGCAATGGCAACTCTCTGTTTCTGACCTCCCGAAAGCTTATGAGGAGCGTGAGTTCGATATTCATACATATCAACCGCCTTCAGAGCGTTGTCAACTCTTCGGCGTATTTCCTCAGGCTCAATGCCGAGGTTTTCAGGTCCGAATGCAACATCTTCCTCAATTATACTTGCAACAAGCTGGTTATCGGGATTCTGAAGCACTAAACCGACATTACGGCGGATTTCATACGTAACCTCTTCGTCGGATGTGTCCATACCGTCAACGTAAACAACTCCCTCTTTAGGAATGAGCAGAGCGTTTAAGGTTTTTGCCATTGTAGATTTACCGCAGCCGTTATGACCGAGAAGGGCTACAAATTCACCTTTATTTACTTTTAAATTAACTGAGTTAAGGACGTTTTGTCCTTCTTCATCGTACGAAAATTTAACACCAGAAGCCGAAATATAGCTCATTTATTTCTCCCAAATTACCGTAGAGCCACAAGGCAGACACAGCCCTGACTCCGTTACTTTAAGTCCGATTTCATCGGAGCTTACTTTTCCGCCGAAACGGCTAAGCAGCTGAACATTTAAAAGATATTCCATAACCGCGGGAGAAAGTCCCGTTGTATAGGAATTTAAAATCAAAAATGCAGGATTGTCAGAAAAAACTTCAATACATAATTCTATTAAAGAATAAAGCTGTTCCTCTATCTTCCAAATTTCTCCGCCGGGTCCGCGACCGTAAGAGGGCGGGTCCATAATAATTCCGTCGTACTTATTACCACGACGAATCTCACGCTTAATGAATTTAACACAATCGTCTACAAGCCATCTGACAGGTCTGTCTGCTATCCCTGACGATACCGCGTTTTCCTTTGCCCAGTTAACCATACCCTTACTCGCATCAACGTGGCATACCTTTGCACCCGCGTCCATACAAGCTAAGGTTGCACATCCTGTATAACCGAAAAGGTTGAGAACATTAAGCGGACGGTTTTCTTTTTTTATTTTATCGCTTACAAAATCCCAGTTGACAGCCTGCTCGGGAAATATACCCGTATGCTTAAATCCCATAGGCTTTACGTTAAAGCTGAGATTTTGATATTTTATACCCCAGCTTTCGGGTACCTTTTTATACATTTCCCAACTACCGCCGCCCTTATTCGAACGGTGGTATCGTGCGTGAGCATTTCTCCAAAGCGGATTTTTCTTTCCCGAACTCCAGATAATCTGCGGGTCGGGACGTATAAGAATTATATTACCCCAACGCTCCAGGCGTTCGCCGTCGGAGCAGTCTATAAGCTCATAATCCTTCCAATTATCAGATACTCTCATTATGCAAGTCTTTCTTTTATAACATTTGCGGTTTCTTCTGCAAGTTTGGTAATCTCGTCTAAATCCTCGCCCTCGAGCATAACTCGAACGAGCGGCTCTGTTCCGGACGCACGGACAAGGATTCGTCCTCTATCGCCCAAAATCTCAGAAACACGCTTAATCTCATTTTTAACTTCCTTGTCGGTATAGAACGCAAGCTTGCCCTCGTTGCTTACCTTAACATTTATAAGAACCTGCGGATATCGCTCCATTAAGGTTGCAATAGAGCTGAGCTTAGCACTTCTGCGGTTTATAAGGCTCATAAGCATAGCACCTGTAAGCTGGCCGTCGCCTGTTGTACAGAAATCAAGCATAATTACGTGGCCGCTCTGTTCACCGCCGATATTGTAGCCCTCTCTTACCATAGCCTCTAAAACATAGCGATCGCCTACCTTAGTAGAAACAAATTTCATACCGTTATCGTCACAAAACTTATTAAAGCCCATATTCGTCATAACAGTACCGACTACGGCATTCTTCTTGAGCTTGCCTCTGCTTTTTAAATCTGCGGCTAAAATCGCGATAATATAGTCACCGTCAACGAGGTTACCCTTGTCGTCAACCGCAAGACATCTGTCGGCATCGCCGTCGAACGCAAGACCTGCATCAAGGTTGTTTTCGAGTACATATTTCTGCAGATTTTCAATATGGGTTGAACCGCAGTTCTTATTAATATTAACGCCGTCAGGCTCTGCGTAAAGCACACTAACCTCTGCACCTAAACGCTCAAAAAGCTTTTTAGCTGTTACTGAAGACGAGCCGTTTGAGCAGTCGACAGCAATTTTAATTCCATTTAAATCACTCGGAATACTCTCTGCAATATGGTCAATGTAATCGTCAGCCGCCGAGCTTAAACGCTCAACTGTTCCGATATTTCCGTCAACAGCCTGTTTATACGGAAGCTTATGATCAAGAACAATTGCTTCAATCTGCTCTTCCAAATCGTCGGGCAGTTTAAATCCCTCGTCGCTGAAAATTTTAATTCCGTTAAATTCAAATGGATTGTGCGACGCGGAAATCATAATACCGGCGTCAGCCTGATACTTTTTTACAAGATACGCAACCGCAGGAGTCGGAACAACTCCCAAAAGCTTGACGTTTGCACCCACGGAAGTAAGCCCCGCAATAAGTGCACCCTCAAGCATATCGCCGGAAAGTCTTGTATCTTTACCGATTAAAAATGTCGGGTGCTCAACACTGTCGCTTATAAGCTCCATAGCAACAGCTCTTCCTATATTCATCGCAAGCTCAGGGGTCAGTTCTGTATTAGCAATTCCTCTTGCCCCGTCTGTGCCGAATAATCTTCCCATAAAATATCTCCATTCTTTATAAATCGTTAACTTAATCGTTAAACAATGTTGGTTGTGTATTTAAAACTCCCTTTGGAAAATTCATATTTAAATGCTCACAAGCTTTCGCTGTAATACAACGTCCTCTCGGAGTTCGGCTTAAAAATCCAATCTGCATAAGATACGGCTCGTAAACATCCTCGATAGTTACCGCCTCTTCGCCGATAGCCGCTGCAAGAGTTTCAAGTCCGACAGGACCGCCGCCGTAAAATTTTACTATTGCCTCGAGCATACGTCTATCGTTACCGTCAAGTCCAAGTTCGTCAACACCAAGTCTTTCCAAAGCAATTTTTGCGGTCTTTAGAGTTATCACACCATCTGACATCACCTGAGCAAAATCACGCACACGCTTTAAGAAACGGTTGGCAATTCTCGGGGTTCCGCGTGAACGCGAGGCAATTTCAAGTGCTCCTTCGTGCTCGATTTTTATTCCGAGAATTCCTGCACTACGCTCTACAATCTGTGCCAGCTCTTCGGTTGTGTAAAGCTCAAGTCTTAAAACAACTCCGAAACGGTCGCGTAGCGGAGCTGTGAGCTGACCCGCTCTTGTTGTCGCTCCGACAAGCGTAAATTTCGGCAGCGGAAGATGGTACGAGGTAGCCATCTGTCCTTTACCTGTAATAATATCAATCGCAAAGTCCTCCATAGACGGATAGAGAATTTCCTCTACCGCACGGCTAAGACGATGGATTTCGTCTATAAAGAGAACGTCGCCCTGGCTTAAGTTAGTTAAAAGCGAAGCGAGGTCGCCCGGCTTTTCAATTGCAGGACCTGATGTTATTCTCACCGATACTCCCAGCTCATTCGCGATAATCGCGGAAAGTGTAGTCTTACCAAGTCCCGGTGGTCCGTAAAGTAGTACATGGTCGAGGGATTCTCCTCTCTGCTTTGCGGCGTCAATAAACACGCGGAGATTTTCCTTTACTGTTTCCTGACCGATATAATCATCTAAGGTTTTCGGTCTAAGCGGATTTTCATTATCGCCCGTGTCCTCGGGAATTTCGGTAGTGTCTACTATTCGGTTTTCAAAATCAAATTCATCCGAAAATTCTATACTCATAATATCCTCTATATTTCTAAAATAGAATTATTTATATTTCTTTGTAAGAATTACTAATTTCTTCCCATAAGCTTTAACGTCTCGCCGATAAGCTGTTCAACAGGCAGAGAGCCGTCTAGTTTTGAGAGAAAAGGTGCAACGTCAGACGAGCTGTAGCCTAAAACTGTCAGAGCCTCTATCGCTTTCGGAACATTGCCCGAAACCACATTCACCGAATTACTTCCCGCACTCGAAGAAACGTCCGCACCGCCGAGATTAAATTTATCTTTAAGTTCGAGAATAATTCTCTGTGCAAGTTTCTTTCCGACACCTTGTGCAAGGGTTATAGCCTTAACGTCATCTGATGCAATTGCCAAAGCAATCTGAGATGGAGATAATGCCGAAAGAATTGCAAGTCCGACCTTAGGCCCTACTCCGCTCACTCCGATAAGCGTTTTATACGCCGAAAGTTCCTCTTGCGTATAAAATCCGAAAAGCTCCATCGCGTCCTCGCGGACGTTTAAGTATGTATAAAGCTTAGCCTGGGTGCCTAATTTCAGATTTTTTTGTGTATTTAAAGTAGTCTGACATTTATAGCCTACTCCGCCGCATTCGATTACGGCAATTCCGTTTTCGAGGTGAATTACCTCGCCGCGAACGCTGTAATACACTAAATATTCCCCTCTCTGTACATTTTCTGTCTTAGCTCGCTGCCCGCCGCCTGAATATGTGTCAAGGCTATTGCAAGAGCATCAGCGGTATCGTCGGGCTTTGGAATCTCAGGAAGTTTTAAAAGCCTTCTCGTCATTTCCATAACCTGCGGTTTTTTTGCTTTTCCGTAGCCTGTTACCGCCGTTTTCACCTGTAGCGGAGTATACTCAAAAATCGGCAGTTCATTTTTCTGTGCCGCCAAAAGGATAACTCCCCTGGCCTCAGCTACTAAAATTGCAGTTTTTTGGTTAGTGGTAAAATAGAGCTTTTCAATCGCCATAGCGTCCGGCTTAAAGGTGTTTATAATCTGAGATAAGTCGTCATAAATCACCTTTAGGCGAAGGTTAAAATCCATATCCGCGTCGGTAGTAATAGCTCCGTAACGCAGCGGACGGAAGGTGTTGTGCTTATATTCAACAAGTCCCCAGCCGACTATTGCATAGCCCGGGTCAATACCGAGAATCACCAACTTAAAACATCCCTCCACTCAAAAAAGCCTACTAACGCATTATTAATCTAAATTATACCACATTAAAACTAATATAGCAATAAGAATTGTATGTACTTTTATGTTATTTTGTAAATTAAAAAAGGTCATTTAGGGTAACAAAAAAGAAGATACGCTGATTTAATCAACATATCTTCCTTAGTATCAAATTTTCTTTCTTGCAACCGCTTGCGAGAGTGCTAAGAAAACGAACAGCAGAGGCGTTGTAATCGGGGTTGCTATATTTACAACGCTTTGCAAAAAGTAGCATATAACGGGTGCAATAAACACAAGTGCGAGGTAGTTTTCTTTTGCACTTTTAACAGCTTTTATAATCGCCGAAACGAACACCGAGATATATGCCGCAAGTCCCAAAATTCCGGCTGTTATAAGATAATTTAAAAATTCATTGTGGGCACAGTTTGTGGACGAATTTCCGAAGCGTTCGTTAAGTTCGCTGAAATACGGCGAGAATGCCGAATAGAAAGTATCGGGACCGCTGCCAATCAGGGCATTTTTAATGCCTGAGGTTTTAAAAATCTCAAAGGATTTTATCCACATATAGCCTCGGTGCGTTCCCCATTTCTCGTCAAATCTGAAGAAACTCATCACTCCGCCTAGCTTGCTCTCGGTATCGACAAAAGTATAATTCACAAACAATGAAATCAGAACAATTAGAGCTAAAGCGTAAATCCCGATAAGCACAAACGGCACAGTCCTTGGAAGTTCAAGCACGCCATTCTTACGCTCCATAAGATACAAGCCAACGGATACTAAAACCGTTACCGCTAAAACAATAAAGCTTTTATTATTATAAATAAACAAGGTTTGCATTGTGCCGAAGCCTTTTTCAACATCCTGCATCACAAACGAGAAAACTCTCAAAAGTTTAGCACATAACAGCATAGCCGATACCGCGACAAAAAACTTTCTCAGCATAGAAACATTTCTGCTGTAATAAAGAAGTGTCAGTGCCAAAATCGGAACAAATCCTAAAAAACCGCTTTCGCTGTCTGCACAAAGCATCGCAGTAAAACCAACCGCACTGACAACAAGATAAAGATACCTCAAAACGCTTTTCTTAGTATTCATAAACAGCAGTAAAAACGCAGGCACAGTCAGGCAACAGAACGCCGACATTAAGTTTTTATTTCCGATTGTAGAAGTAAAATCCTCGGCAACCTTTTCGCTGTAGCCTGCATACATTCCGAGCGGATCTATAAAAAAGAAGTTTAAAATTCCGAGTAAAAATACAACAAGGCATCCGCACGCCGCAAGTGCGAAAACATATTCTTTAAAATAATAAAATCTTGAAATTACAATATAGATTAAAAAGTAAACTATAAAAAGCAAAAGTCCGTTGTTTCTACCCTGAGTTCCCGTTAAACTTTCGAGAGGATATTTTGAAAAAACGGTCGACAGTATATATAAAACAATTAACGCACCGAACGCATAGTCGGTAAAGCTAAGCTGTTTATACCATTTCTCCTCGGGGAAATCCCCTACTCTTTTTCTCTCAAAATGAGAAACTATAAATATAATAAACTCAACAAAAACAAGCGTACAAGACAAAACAAGAAAAGCATTCAGCTTATCGTGTCGGATATTAGAAAACTTGTTGGTAAAAAACAGCGGAAAAGCGGTAAAAATAAGCACAAGATAATAATTTATCATTGCATTTGAGGCGTTATATTTCGCCGCCTTTACAGATTGTATTTTCACTTTATTTTTCTTAGACATAGAACCACCGATTTAATTTTAATACTTTTATCGGCCGATGTCAATTTCCGCTACTTCCTTTTTAAGGTAAGCTTGACCGAGTTATAACCGAGGATAAGCTTATTTTCTTTAAGTTTATATGAAAACACGTAATTCTGATTATCACTGTCATCAAAAATCATTATATTTTTACTATCGATTATACAAAGTCCCGAAAGTTTTAAATCAGGCTTTTTATCTGATGACGTAACCTTAAAACTAGCAATATCTTCCTTAAATTTAAGCGTAACCATACTTTCGCTTTTAAGCCTTGCACTCCAAGTATTTAAGCGAATTTCATCGGCGGTATTCTTTACAACCTGCGTACACGACGACATAAATATAATCAGCACTAAGCCTACAAAAATTCTACTAATTCTCATACGAAAAAATATGCAAAAGTTAAAGGTTTTATAACTGTTTTACAGTTTTGTTATAATTCTTGAAACGCAATATAGATTTATGTATAATGACCTTGTAAAATGAGAAAATATCCATTATAAAAGGGTTTTAAGAGGTATATATGCAAAAAATAGTGGAAAATTCAAAAAAGATATTTGACTTAAACGGAGAGATAAACTTCGGCGGTTGGTCAAAATCCGCGTTGTTTGAATATAACAGAGAAAACTATCCCGCAGAAAACAAGCTTTGCGAAAGCGACAGCTACTTTATCTCAAACGGAGAGATGGGTTTTTATATTTCTTCGGAGATTTCGGGAATTGACCTTTCCATAAAGATTATTTTAGCCGACTACAAGACAGGTGAAGTGGTAACGGACAGTATTTCGAAACGACTTTTGCTTGAGCAGATTAAGCTACCGATTAGCGATACAGTCGGCGAGTTCAGCTACAGAGATAAAAAAATCGCGATGACCGTTACAAACACGGTTGACGGAAAGTATCTGAAATGCGATTTTATCGATTTCGGCAATATTAAAAACCTTTTTGTAAAGCTGTTTTTGAAAAGCGGAAACGGCGACAGTATGAATATGGTTTCGCCGTTCGAGAAGGATAAAAACTGCTTTTATTACAAAAGGTTTGTCGAGGATTACACAGCCTCCGGAGTTGTACGTTTCGGCGGATATGACTATGATTTAACTGAAGACAACAGTCTTGTGTATTTTGCAAAATGCAGATATTCACTTTCAAGGCACAGAAAATTCCAGATACTTTGCGGAACTTGCGACATTGACGGTCATCGTCTTTCAATTAACTTAGCGTCAAAGGTCGGAAACAATCGAAACGGAAGTGAGAACTGTTATTTTGTCGATGGCAAGCTCTATAAAATCGGAAGAACTAAGGTCAGCGGAGATGATAAAAACCCTGTCGGCAAATGGGAATTTTCCACCGCAGACAACAACCTTGACCTCGTCTTTACCCCGAAAGAGGTTGGCGGAAAAATCTTAGCATGCAAATGCGACAAGGTTACAATAATTTTCGGAAATCTTAACGGAACACTCGAAACCGAGCAGTTCAAAATTAACCTGAAGGACAAAAACTTTCATATGATATTTACATCGCTTTAAAAAAAGAGATAACGGAAATTTTCCGTTATCTCTTTCTACGTGCAAACAAAACATAAACTCATAAATCTTATTTACTGCATAAAATAAGATATAATTCTATTCACTTCTTCCGTCTGACCAAATTTTTGTTGTAATATTTCAAAACAAGTTCGCTCAAATGGATATGTGGAAATTAATTGAACAAGTGCGGGGGCAATTTTATCCTGTGGAAACATTGGATTTTGTATATTAGTAATCATTGTTTCAACTTCTTTGCTCTTTATGGTTTTAATACCAACAAGGATATTATTTTCTGACAAAGTTTGTACCATTGTTAAGAATACGTTTACATAGTCGCTGAAAACCTCTTGAAAGAATATATCAGTTTTAAACTTTGCAAAAACATTAGCTTTTTCTTCTGCTGACATTCTGCCTTGATGCTCAACTAATTTTCCGAGTACCCCCATACCTAAATTAAACACTTCTGCTTGGGCCATACCTTTCATTGCACCTTTAAAGCCAACATATATACCTGATATTATACACACATTCAC
>JAFLSL010000070.1 GCA_022510985.1 Ruminococcus sp.
GAGTCATCTTTAAAGCCCCAGTTGTCTGTCCAAGCACCGTTAGCAGCAAATTTAACCTGATATGTTCCCTTTGCAACGCCTTTATAGGTGATTGTGAAAACTTTACCGTCTTCAGTTGACATTCTGTTTGCTTCAGCAGCAGGATCCCAGCTAATGCCGTTAAGGAAAGCAGGATCTTTCATGTTGTCACCAACAGCTGTGATATAATCAATCTTAAGCTCTGTCGGAATAACAACACCGTCACCGATAATACCGATTTCTTTTGTCTCAGCATTGAAAGTGATTGTTACATCACAAGCCTCAACAACGTTAAATGTAACGTTCTGGCCGTCAACTCCCCAGTTCTCGAGATTCCAGTCGCCCTGTGTAATCTTGAACTGATAGCCTTCAGCTACAGCTACGTCTGTAAATGTCTTATAGTAAAGACCATCCTCGCCGAGCTCCATCAAGTTGTTCTCGTCATTTACTAACCATTCAGAACCGCAGAGGTTAGGTGTACCTACTACATAGTAAGTACCTTCAACTTCTTCAGCAGATGCCATAACAGCAGCGATTGAAAGAAGCATAAGAACAGCAAGAAGAACAGCTAAGCTTTTCTTGAAAATTCCCATTGAAATTTTCCTCCTTAAAAAAATTTTTTTCGGTCGTTAAACCTAAATACATTATAAAATAACTTTAACAATAAATCAAGAGAAAATATGTCAAATTTTTTACAGTTTATTTGTGCGAATTCTACATTATTATACTTTTAAATCTTTTCAGGAAAAATAAGGACTGTTCAAAGTGAACAGTCCTTAAAATATGAGTTATAAAACTTTTTAATATTAGGTCTCAACGTTTTTTATGCTTTCAAACTCTTTTACAATTTCGTCGCTCGGTTTCTTTGTAATTAGGGAAACAATTACCATTATTACAAGTGCAACGGGGAATCCTACCGCAAGTGAATAAAGTCCCGTAGCAGAGCCGATAGTTGCACCGTTTACAAGCGGAATGTAGTCCCAAAGTATAACGGTAAGAGTACCGCTTATCATACCTGCCAAAGCTCCTGCTGCATTACTTCTCTTCCAGAAGAGAGCGAGAAGTACAACCGGTCCGAACGCAGCACCGAAACCTGCCCAAGCGTCGGATACAAGTCCCATAATGCTTGAATTCGGATTCATAGCAATGATAAATGCGATAACTGCTATTACTGCAACTGAAATTCTTCCCACTAAAAGTGCAGTCTTTTCGCTTGCATCCTTTTTAATAACGCCCTTGTACATATCCTCGGAAATTGCCGATGCTGTAACGAGCAGCTGGCTGTCAGCTGTACTCATAATAGCAGCCAAAATTCCGCAAAGGAAAATACCGCCGATGAAAATAAGAACGCCGTTTGTGTCGAATAGGTTCTGAATCATACGGATAAATACTGTCTCGCTTGTTGTTTCATCAAGCTGAGCGGTAAGGTAAGCACGTCCGATAATACCGATTAAGAAAGATGCGATAAATGCAAGAGTTACCCAAATGATAGCAACTTTTCTCGACTTCTTGATTTCACTTTCGCTCTTAACCGCCATAAAGCGTACAAGGATATGAGGCATACCAAAGTAACCAAGTCCCCACGCAAGTCCCGAGATAATCTGATTTGCGGAAATAGGACTGCCGTTAACGGTAAGCGGATTAATGAATGATGCAGCATCGGGGACGCCCTTTGAAGCAAGAGCCGCACTGAATGAGTTATCATATGTAAGAACAGCGTATGCGATAATCGGAACTGATAAAATCGCAACAAGCATCAAAAGTCCCTGAATTAAGTCGGTAGTACATACAGCCTTAAAACCGCCGAGGAATGTATATATAAGGATAACAGCCGCGGCAATAATAAGTCCGATTATGTAAATCTGAGAATAGTTTTCGTCAGTACCGAAAAGTGTTGCAAAAAGCTTAGCACCGCTTGAGAAAGCCGATGCAGTGTAAACCGCAAAGAAGATAGCGATAATTATAGCGGAGACAATTTTTAAAGACCCCTTACTTTTGAAACGGTTTTCAAAGAAGCTGGGAATTGTAAGACTGTTGCCTGCGGTAATTGTGTATCTTCTCAGTCTTGAGGATACAAAGTACCAGTTAAGAATTGTACCTGCTAAAAGTCCGATAGCAATCCAGATGTCTCCCGAACCTGCAAGATAAAATGTACCCGGAAGTCCCATAAGAAGCCAGCCGCTCATATCGGAAGCCTCAGCAGAAAGGGCAGCCGTCCACGCACCTAAACCTCGTCCGCCGAGGAAGTAGTCCTCGTTATTCTTAGTTGTTCTTGAGTAAACAGCACCGATTGCAATCATAATAACCATATAAAACGCAAATGCACACAGCACTATTATGTTGGAAGTTGTCATAATTTCCCTCCTGTGAATTTTTACTTTTTTAATTTAGCACTTTACCAAATTAAAATTTACATTTTATTCTAACATATAAATACAAATTTTGCAAATTAATTTTTTATTATTAAAAATATTTTTATATTTCCAATATAATATTGAATAAAAATCGGTTTTATATTATAATTATTCTAAGCGTACTATGTCTTATTATATAATAGTATAAACTTGGAAGGCGATTATATGGAAATTGTTAGGCGTACATGGACGGAGATTTCTCTCGACGACGCTGAGAAGAATTTTAAAGAAATAAAGAAAAAAATCGGCGATACAAAACTTTGTTGTGTAATAAAGGCGGACGGCTACGGTCACGGAGCCGTATCATTAGCATCTCTTTATGAAAGGCTCGGTGCCGACTATTTTGCTGTCAGTAACCTCGACGAGGCTAAAGAGCTTAGAGATTATAACATAAGCCTGCCGATTCTGATTTTGGGCTATACTCCTGTTGAAAATGCCGTTGATTTATCTGAACTTGAAATCACGCAAACTGTTTATTCACTCGATTACGCTAAGGCACTAAGCGAACAGTGTGCTAAATATAAGTGCGAAGTAAAAATCCATATTAAAGTTGATACGGGTATGAGCCGAATAGGGTTTATGTGTCAGGAGTTCCCGAGAGATAATTATTCTGTAAAAGAAATAAAAAATGTCTGCAGTCTAAAGGGACTTACCGCGGAGGGTATTTTTACTCATTTTTGTGTTTCCGACTGTGCAGAGGACGGAAGAGCCTTTACCAAAAAGCAGTTTGATAATTTTGAATATGTAGTTAATTCTTTAAAAGAAAATAATATTGAATTTGATATAGTTCATTCTTCAAATTCGGGTGCAATTGAAGATTATCCGAGCACCTATTGCGATATGGTTCGTGCGGGAATTATCCTCTACGGACTTGCTCCGTCCGGACTTTTAAAAGATAAGCTCAATCTTACACCCTGTATGTCGATGAAAACTATAATATCTCATATTAAAACTGTTAAAAAAGGTACTACCGTTTCCTACGGACGCACATTTTTAGCAGAAAAAGATATGAAAATAGCTACCGTTCCCGTAGGCTATGCCGACGGATTTATCCGCTCTTATGCAAAGGACGGCTATATGATAGTAAACGGCAAGAAAGCTAGTATTGTCGGAAGAATCTGTATGGATCAGACGATGCTTGACGTATCGGATATTGATGATATAAAGATAGGTGACGATGTTATAGTTTTCGGAAACGGCAAAAATGGCGAGCGTACTGCCGATGAGCTTGCAAAATGTACCGATACTATCAACTACGAGGTAGTTTGTACAATCTCAAAGCGTGTACCAAGATTATTTGTACATAATGAGAAAGTTACGGAAGTGATGTATAAAATATGACAATTCTTGTTGTAGACGGAAACAGTATTTTAAACCGAGCGTTTTACGGAATCCGTCCGCTTTCAACAAAAAGCGGTCAGCCGACTAACGCAATCTACGGATTTCTCACAATGCTTGAAAAAATAAAATCCGAAACTAATCCCGACCGCGTTGCAATTGCGTTCGATTTAAAACATCCGACCTTCCGCCACGAGGCGTATGAGGGTTATAAATCAAATCGCAAGGGTATGCCCGATGAGCTTGCAAGTCAGCTTGAGCCTGTTAAAACTCTTTTAACAATGCTCGGCTATACTCTCGTAACCTGCAAGGGCTTTGAGGCTGATGATATTCTCGGAACATTATCAGCAGTCGCTGATAAAAACGGAGATAAGTGCTTTATCGCAACGGGTGACCGCGATTCTCTCCAGCTTGTAAGCGAGAACACTACAGTTGATTTAGCCTCAAATAAGGGTAATATTTTCTATACTCCCGAGAAAGTGAAAGAGGACTACGGAGTAACTCCGCACCAGTTGATTGACGTAAAGGCAATTCAGGGCGACAGCTCCGACTGTATCCCGGGAGTTACCGGAATCGGTCCTAAGGGTGCAACGGATTTAATCAGCCGTTTTGAAAGTTTAGACAATATATATGAAAATATAGATACAATTGATATTAAACCCGGAGTGCGTGATAAGCTTAAAAGGGACAAGGAGCAGGCTTATATGAGCCGAATGCTCGGCGAAATTAAGCGTGATATTCCCGTTGATACAGATTTTGACAGCTATAAGGTTGAAATTTCCGATGTTGACGCAGCTATCCGTTATATGGGTTCGCTTGAGTTGTTTAAGCTCATTGACCAGCTTAAGCTTAAAGAACTTTCGGGTGAAAAAACCGAAGAGGTAAAATCTTCAGAGAAAACCTTTATAGACGTAAAAGATATCGAAAGCTTTAACGGAAACGAACTTTATTTTGCAGCTGAATTTGAGTGCGATTGCGTAAGTCTTGCAATTGCCTGTGAAGGCTATGTCGGAATTTTAAAGAACGAAGATGAGATTAAAAGATTACTTTCTGACGAAAAAGTCGGGAAATTCACCTTTGACAGCAAGCCTGTTTTCTCTTATGCCGATAAAAACAAAATTGAAATAAAAAATCTTAAAACCGATTTGCTTCTTGCGGCATATCTTCTTCAGCCGTCATCTTCCTCATACAGTCTTGATAAGCTTTGTATTTCCTACAGTCTGGAGTTACCTGAGTTAAATAATTCTGAAAAAGAATTATATTCTTCCGTGTATCTTATGCCGACTCTATGCGAAAAGGTTTTAGCTGATATTGAAGAAAAAGATATGTTCCATCTTTTAAATGACGTTGAAATTCCGTTTGCCAATGTCCTTGCTAAGATGGAAAATATCGGATTTTATGTTGATAAAGAGGGCATAAGTGCCTACGGCGAAATGCTTTCTTCTCAGATTAAAAATCTTGAGCAGGAAATTTATGACAGTGCGGGATGTGAATTCAATATTAATTCACCGAAACAGCTCGGTGTGGTGCTGTTTGAAAAGCTCGGGCTACCTGCGAAGAAGAAAACCAAAAGCGGATATTCCACAAACGCCGAGGTTCTCGAAGGGCTTAGATACAGCTATCCCATAGTTGAAATGGTGCTTAATTACAGAGCACTCTCAAAGCTTAAATCCACCTACTGCGACGGACTTCTTAAGGTTATCGCTGAGGACGGACGAATTCATTCTAAATTTAATCAAACCGAAACCCGCACGGGACGTATAAGCTCAACCGAGCCTAACCTGCAAAATATCCCTGTTCGTACTGAGTTAGGACGTGAAATGCGAAAGTTCTTTGTAGCTAAGGAAGGCTGCGTTTTAATTGACGCCGACTACAGCCAGATTGAACTTCGCGTTTTAGCCCATTTATCCGAAGATAAAAATATGATAGACGCGTTTAAAAATAACGTTGATATCCACTCAATTACCGCATCTCAGGTATTCAATATGCCTCTCGATATGGTAACGCCGCAAATGCGAAGTCGTGCAAAAGCGGTAAACTTCGGTATCGTCTACGGAATAGGTGCGTACTCACTTGCAAAGGATATAAAAGTAAGCAATAAAGAGGCGGCTAATTATATAAAATCCTATCTCGCTCACTACAGCGGAATTGACAGCTATATGAAAAACGTTGTTGAGAAGGCGAGAGAAACAGGCTATTCTCTTACGATGTTTGGCAGAAGACGTTATCTCCCCGAGCTAAATACAGGCAATCATATGACGAGAGCCTTCGGAGAAAGAGTAGCACGTAATATGCCCATTCAAGGCACAGCCGCAGATATTATTAAAATTGCTATGATTAACGTCGATAAACGCATAAAAGAGGAAGGACTTAACGCAAGGCTTATTCTTCAGGTACACGACGAATTGATTGTTGAGGCTCCTTTGGATGAATCGCTCAGAGTTGCTATGCTGTTGCAGGAAGAAATGGAAAAAGCGGTTAAACTGAGCGTTCCCCTGGTAGCTGAGTCGTCAGTTGGAAAAACCTGGTACGACGCAAAGGGTTAACTTGGAAGGTGACAATA
>JAFLSL010000071.1 GCA_022510985.1 Ruminococcus sp.
TGAAACAAGAGCCTCTTTCTCGACCGCAATCTTGTCTATTTTTGTTTGAATTTGGTCGATAAGCTGTTTGTCGTAAGCGGAGAGAGTTTTTACAAGTTCACACTTGTCAATAAAATCTCCGAAATCTCTCGCACCGAGTATAATCTCTAAATCGGACGTGTTTCCCGCCATATAGATAGTGCGGATACGACCTTTAAGAGTGTCCATTTGGGTTTCAATTTCAGATTTAGCAGTTTTAATAGCCTTTTGTTTTTTGGAAATACTTGCATTCAGCTTGTCGATTTCTCTATGAGATTCGTTTATTTCAGTATTGAGCACGTCAATCTGACTGACAAGGGTAGCACTGTATTCTTCCTTATCCTTGATATCAGATTTAGCCTTGTTGAGCTTTTCCTGATATTCCTTTTCCTTAGCCTGCAAATCGCTGATTTTTTTCTTGTAGCTGTCGACTGTTGTGTCAGCCGAAATTACAGGAATTAAAAACGGCGAGCAAGCCATACACAGTACTAAAAGTACCGATATAATCTTTTTATACATAGTATACCTTCTTTACCAGCCTAAAATTTCGTTGCCCTCTTTTTTGAGATATTTTCGAATTGAAATAAATCCGGAAAGTGCACCGATTACGATACCCGCAATGACAAACACAGCGGCAACGTACCATATTACGCTCATAATCGGCATCGCCGTAAACGGAATAAGATTTGAAACAATATTCATTATACCATCATACAGGAAGATGAGTGCAACTGTTGAGATAATTGACGCGATAAATCCGATTACCATACCCTCGACAACAAACGGTATTCTTACGAACGCGTTGGTTGCACCGACAGACTTCATTATGCTGATTTCGAAACGGCGGTTGTGCATTGTTGCACGGATTGTGTTCGATATAATGAACAGCGAAATAATTCCGAGGGCAAGCACAATCCAAAAGCTCAATGTCTGCACGAGGTTATTGATATCGGTTAATCTGCGGGCAATATCGCTGCGATTTGAAATGGAGTCAACGCCCTTAATCTTCAAAATTTTATCTACGGTTTTATCGTATTTGGAAAGGTCGCTCATCGAAACCTTGTATGCGTCGGGCAGAGGATTATCGTCCTTTAAGTTATCGAAAACCTCATCACCGAGCATATCCTTGTATTCCTTGATAGCCTCATCCTTTGAATAGTATTCGGCTTTTTCAACATTTTGTAATTTTTGAATATCTCTGCCGACATAAACTGCCTCAACTCTCGAAAGACCGTCGTCGAGGTAAACTGTCGTTTCGTTGCTGTCACCGACAGATTCAACGAGCTTTGAAACGTTCATCGAAAAGAGAACCGCACTTCCCGTAAGCACAAGGCAGGAGATAAGCACGCACACGGAGGCAATACTCATAATACGGTTGTTCCAAACGTTTTTAAAGCCTTCCTTTATTAAATAGCCTAATCCGCTGAAACTCATATTAGATCTCCTCCTCTGCCGAGTTTCCTTCCGAGTTAGTCTCGTCAGTCTGCTCTTTAATTTCTGCAATTACATCATCAATTGAGGGGGTGGGAACATCAACTGTGAAGTTTACTTCTTCGACTTCGTCTGCGTTTTCACTTAAAAGCGGATCATTAGTATCGCTGACTACGCGTCCCTTTTTAATTTCAATTACGCGTTTATTAAACTGACGAACGAGGTCATGCTCGTGAGTTACAACGAGAATAGTAGTTCCCTGCTCGTTAATTTTTGAGAGAAGCTCAATAATTTCAAAGCTCATCTCAGGGTCAATATTACCCGTCGGCTCGTCTGCAATAATAATCGCGGGATTATTAACCAGTGCACGAGCTAAGCTTACACGCTGCTGCTCACCGCCCGAAAGCTCACTCGGACGGCGTTTAGCCTTATGGGACAAACCAACAAGGTTCAGAATATAGGGAACACGCTTTTTAACCGCTGCAGGGCTTGAGCCGATTGCACGCATTGCAAAAGCTACGTTATCGTAAACCGTCATTTTTTCAATGAGACGGAAATCCTGGAAAACTATTCCCATATTACGTCTGAGGTACGGAACCTTCCTACGCTTTAGGTTGCTGACCTTGATACCGTTAACGATAATTGTACCGCGGGACGGGGTTTCCTCGTGCATAATAAGCTTTAAGAATGTACTTTTTCCGGCACCCGAGGCACCGACAATAAACGCAAACTCACCCTTGTCGATAGAAATACTGACATTGTTAAGAGCGTGGGTTTGGGTATCGTAGGTTTTAGATACGTTTTTAAATTCTATAATTTTATCCATTATGAATCACCTGAAATTATAGAGTGATAAAATCCAAAGTGCTGTCAAAATATTTCGACAGCACTTGTAAAAATTAATACTTAGTAGGGTTAGCTGTGAGGTATTTCTTAACCATAAGAGCTACCTTAAATACGATAGCGTCCTCAAATTCTCTAAGGTCAAGACCTGTGAGCTTTTTAATCTTTTCAAGACGATAAACGAGAGTGTTACGGTGAACAAAAAGCTTTCTCGAGGTTTCGGAAACGTTAAGGTTGTTCTCAAAGAACTTCTGGATAGTAAAGAGAGTTTCCTGGTCGAGAGTTTCAATCGAACCGCGTTTAAATACTTCCTTAAGGAACATATCGCACAGCGTGGTCGGAAGCTGATAGATAAGACGTGCAATACCGAGGTTATCGTAGCTTATGATATTGCGTTCGGTGTCGAATACTTTGCCGACCTCAAGTGCAACCTGAGCCTCTTTGAATGAACGAGCTAAGTCTTTAATGCCCGTAACAGCTGTACCGATACCTACTACCGAATGGGTGTAGAACTCGGAAGAAAGCGTGTCCACAATAGAGGACGCAAGCTTTTCGAGGTCTTTTGCATCAGCAACCTCGGAAATTTCCTTAACGAGAGTAATCTCGGTTTCGTTGATATTAATTACAAAGTCCTTAGATTTATCCGGGAAGAGGTTTTGGATAATATCGAGAGCGGAAACCTCGGTTTTTGAAGTAACTCTGATAAGAAGACAAACTCTCATAACGTCAGAGTTAAAGTGAAGCTCTCTTGCCTTAAGATAAATATCTCCGGGAAGGATATTATCCATAATTACGTTCTTAATAAAGTTAGAACGGTCGTATTTTTCGTCGTAATACTGCTTAATATTGGTAAGTGATACTGCGAGCAGCTGAGCGTATTTCTGAGCGTTGTCGTCGTTTCCCGAAACGAAAACAGCGTACTCTGCTCTTGCGTTGTTTCCAAAAGATTTATATGTAAAACCGTTTGCAACGAAAGGAGCCTGCGAAATTAAAACCTCGCTGTTAATACTTTCGTCAACCTCGCCGATTTTTCCGAGATCGGAGCAGGCGATTACAACAGAAGTCTCGTCAATAACACCGATTGTTCTGTCGATAGTGTCTTTCATCTGATGTATAATTCCCTGAAATAATCTGTTAGACATAATTTTATCCTCGTTTCTTTGCAAATTACTACAAAACTACGAATGCTAAATCATTCTTAATATCCATTTTACACAAAACAGACGAAAAAATCAACCTTTATGACAAAAATAATCATAATTTTTTATAGAAAATGAACAATCGATGTTACTGCCGAAAGGTTTACTCCCGTGCTTTAAAAATATTTTATATCAGCTTTTGTTAGATTTTATCTTTAGTAAACACGATTTAAAATTCAGACACAATTTTTTCACACATTCTAAAAAGCCAATATTTACTATATAAAACGGTCGAAGGGCAACAGTAATATTGTCCCTCGACCGAATATTATTTTATATTGAAACTTTTAAATATCGGTAAGACATTCGTCAAGCTCTTTGGTAATCTTTTCTTTATCAAGCTTTTGACCGATAAATACGAGCTTAATCATTCTGTCGCCGTATTTTTCGTCCCATTCTTTTCTGAGAAGCGGATCTTCGGAGAGTGCCTTTTTCTGAACGGCAATCGGAGCGGAGGCTATCCATTCAGCATAGTCCGTAGCCTGAACCTGCTTTCCTGCCTGCTCAAGCATATACGCCCAGTCCTTATCTTCCTTAAACCAGAAAATACCCTTTGCTCTGATAACATTTTTCGGGAAGTTTTGAAGCCATTTTTCAATCTTATCTCTCTCAAACGGCTGACGGCGGAAATATACGAAAGTACCGATGCCGTATTCCTCAACCTCTCCCTCGCCGTGATGATGGTGGTGATGGTGATGATGTCCGTGGTGCTTATGCTCGTGTTCATCATCATGATGATGGTCATGCTCGTCGTGATGATGATGTTCGTGTTCCTCGTGGTCGTGATGATGCTCATGCTCATCATGGTGATGCCCGTGCTCTTCTTCCTCATCCTCCATCTCACCGTTAAGCTCCTGAACCCAAGCGGGGGAATTAGCAACCTTCTCAAAATCGAAGGAATTTGTATTTAGAATTTCGCTTACCTCAACCTCGCCGTGAGTTGTTTCAATAAGCTTAGCCTCGGGCTGGAGTGCACGGATAACTTCCTTAATCTTTTTAAGCTCGGTTTCGCTTACGAGGTCAACCTTGTTGATAATTATAGTGTTACAGAACTCAATCTGCTGAATGATAAGATTTTCTATATCCTCTTCTTCGATATTATCGGAAAGAAGGGTTCCGCCGCATCCAAACTCGGTTGAAAGTCTTGCCGCGTCAACAACAGATACTACATTATCAAGGCGGCAGAGCTTTGGAATATTCGGGTTGTTGTAGGAACCGTCGAGCATAGCGATAGTCTGTGCAATCGGAATAGGCTCGCAAATACCCGATGCCTCAATGAGAATGTAGTCAAATTTGTTCTGCTTAATCAGTTCGCAAATCTGCTCGATTAAATCTGTCTTTAAAGTACAGCAGATACAGCCGTTCTGAAGAGGAACGAGGTTTTCGTCCTTTTCGTTAACGATACCGCCCTTCTGAATAAGCTCGGCGTCTATATTAACTTCGCCGATATCATTTACGATAACGGCTACCTTATAGCCCTCCTGATTGTTGAGGACGTGGTTTAAAAGCGTAGTTTTACCTGCTCCGAGATAACCCGTAAGAAGAGTTACAGGAACAATTTTTCTCTCTTTTTTAAACATATTTGCCATCCTTTCATTTTGCTTTCCGAAATATTATAACACTTTATTTTCCAATTAACAATACAATTTTTTCGCTTAACGCCTGTTATTTTATTCAAAAGATGTATAAATATACAAAATAGCAACAATTTTTTCATATTTTTTCAAAAAACTCTTGAAATTATTGCCGTTCTGTATTAGCATATAAGTACCTAGAAATAAAGAAAAGAGGTAATTTATAATGAAAAAGATTATTTCACTTGTGCTTGTAGCTTTACTTGCATGCTCATGCGTACTCGGTTTAACTGCTTGCGGCGGTTCTGCTGAGAAAAAGGAGCTTCATATGGCTACTAACGCTTTCTTTGAGCCTTATGAGTATTATGAGGGCAAAGAGGTTGTAGGTATCGACGCTGAAATTGCTCAGGCTATCTGCGATAAGCTTGGCTATGAGCTTGTTATCGACGATATGGACTTTGACTCAATCATCACCGCTGTTACATCCGGCAAGGCTGATTTCGGTATGGCCGGTATGACAGTTACAGATGAGAGAAAAGAATCCGTAGACTTTACAGATTCCTACACAACAGCTACACAGGTTATTATCGTTCCCGAAAAGGACAGCAAAGTAAATAACGCTGACGATCTCGAGAAAGCTGCTATCGGTGTTCAGCTCGGTACAACAGGCGATATCTATGTTTCTGACCTTAAGGACGCTAAGATTGAGCGTTTCAATAAGGGTGCAGACGCTGTACTCGCTCTCACACAGGGCAAGGTTGACGCAGTTGTTATCGACAGCGAACCTGCTAAAGCTTTTGTAAATCAGAACGAGGGCATCAAGATTCTTGACGATCCTTTCGCTGACGAGGATTATGCTATCTGTCTTGCAAAGGGCAGCGAGCTTACCGAAAAGTTCAACGAGGCTTTAAAAGAGCTTAAGGAAGACGGAACAATAGACAAGATTAACGCTAAGTATATCGGCGACTAATTTGAAAGACTCATAAGGGCGGGCATTGCCCGCCCTTTAATTTAACTTGATATTGATAAGATAAGGAAAAGTTTTTATGCAAGATTTTATAAATGGTTTATCTAACAGCTTTGTTAAAACCTTTATAACCGAGGATCGCTGGATACAGCTTTTGCAGGGTCTGGGTACAACGCTTGAGATTACCTTTTTTGCTCTGCTTTTAGGACTTGCTCTCGGATTTATTATCGCGGTAATCCGTTCCACCTACGATATGAACAACAAGGGCAAAAAGTG
>JAFLSL010000072.1 GCA_022510985.1 Ruminococcus sp.
TCGGTTGCGGTTGCAACGCCGTTTTCATAACTATAAGCACGGTACTCAAAGAGATTGATATAAACCTCTGCTTTTCCGTCCTCAATATAAGGAACAACAACAGGACACACAGACGGTCCGAAGGTTGATTTTAAGTCCTCAAATACTCTATAGAAACGAGCATTTTCGTCGCAAACACCGTTAACAAAGAAAATCTTTGCGATGTTCTGCTTTACTGCCGCCTTTACGGCTTTTTCGGTGCCGACGCCTATGCCGTCTTTACCTGAAACTACTACCAAAGCACTGTCAGCAGCACGCATACCCTCGCTTACTCCGCCTTCAAAATCGAACAGACCGGGAGTATCAATCAGGTTAATTTTAGTATTTTTCCACTCCAGCGGAGCAACCGCCGTCATAAGGGAAACCTGACGCTTAACCTCTTCGGAATCGAAATCTAAAACGGTATTACCGTCGCTTATTTTTCCGAGACGATCGCTCGCCTTTGCGAGATAAAGCATAGATTCCGCGAGTGAGGTTTTACCGCAGCCGGCGTGACCGGCAAGAGCAATGTTGAGAATGTTTTTAGCGTTATATTGTTTCAAAATAATACAACCCTTTCATTGTGGATTTTAGCAAGTTTGATAAATTGCAAATAATTTACTCTAAAAGTATAACATTTTTGTAGAATATGCACAATAGAAAACAAAAAAATTATAAACTAAAACCCGCACAAAATAAATGTGCGGGTTTTGTGCATTATGCTATTTTTACAGTCATTTTTAACAAAAGTTAGCCAAATCCATCTTCAGCTGACTTTAATTTTATCTTTCGTCTAATTTTTTGTACTCCTTATGAGCGGAGATACTCATATACGCAGGACGAATAATCTTGTTACCGTTAATAAGCTCCTCCATACGGTGAGCACTCCAGCCTGCAATTCTTGCAATTGCAAAAAGAGGAGTGTAAAGCTCGGTCGGAAGGTTAAGCATATTGTAGATAAATCCGCTGTAGAAGTCGACATTAGCGGAAACGCCCTTGTAGATTTTCTTTTTCTCGCCGATAACCTTGGGTGCAAGACGCTCAACACTTCGGTAGAGGTTATACTCGTCCTCAAGACCCTTTGCTATTGCAAGCTTTTCGGTAAAACTCTTCAGAATACGTGCACGCGGGTCGGAAATTGAATACACGGCATGGCCCATTCCGTAGATTAAACCGCTGCGGTCGTATGCCTTTTTATCAAGGATATCTCCGAGATACTTTTCAATCTGCTCGTCATCTGCCCAATCCTGAACGTTGATTTTTAAATCCTCGAACATCTTGCTTACTCTGACATTTGCACCGCCGTGCTTAGGTCCCTTTAAGGAACAGAGAGCCGCGGAAATAGCGGAGTAGGTATCTGTACCGGATGAGGTTACAACGTGGGTAGTAAACGAGGAGTTGTTACCGCCGCCGTGCTCTGCGTGGAGTACAAGTGCCATATCCAGCACTCTCGCCTCCAGGTCGGTGTACTTCTGGTCAGGACGAAGGAGAGTAAGAACAATCTCCGCGGTTGACTTTTTAGGGTCGGGAACGTGGATATATAAGCTTTGGTTACGGAGATAGTGATTATAAGCCTGATAACCGTAAACGGAAAGCAGCGGAAATACGGAAATAAGCTGCATACTCTGGCGAAGAACATTTTCGATAGAAGTATCGTTCGGGTTAGAGTCGTAGCAATAAAGAGTAAGCACAGAACGTGCGAGGGTATTCATCATATCCGCTGACGGGGCTTTCATAATTACATCACGAACGAAATTCGTTGGCAAAGTGCGATAAGCACCGAGCATTTCGGTAAACTGAGAAAGCTCGTTTTTGTTAGGCATTTCGCCGAAAAGAAGAAGATAAACAACTTCCTCAAAACCGAAACGACCTTCGCTTGAAAATCCCTCTACAACGTCATTTATATTATATCCGCGATAGAAAAGCTGGCCGTCGCATGGCACGGTTTTTCCGTCGACAACTTTATTCTGTACGATTTCGGAAATATCGGTAAGTCCTGTTCGAACGCCCTTTCCGTCAAGGTCACGAAGTCCTCTTTTTACATCATATTTAGCGTAAAGCTCCTTGTCGATTACCGAGTTGTTAATAAGCTTTTCGGTCAGCGAGCTTAATTTTCGGTTAGTTTCATAATAGGCTAAATCCTTAGGCAATATAAATCACTTCCTTCAGTTTTATTGCACAAAGTAAACGCAAATGGGGACGGTGCACCCATCCCCATTTTATTAAACCAAATAAACTTTTCTATGTTTTAATTATCAGATAATAAACATAACCTCGTTTTTCTTATGTTTGGATATTTGTGCGTAAATTTCTATGTTGGAAATATATTATAACATAGATTGTGGTAAAAAGCAAATTATTTTAAGTAGGTTCCGTTTGTTCCGATTTTACCACTGATTCCTGTGAATCCGCTTGCACAGCATACATAAACTCTCATATTACCTTTTCCGATATTTCCTACGGTAAGTGTACCGTTAGAAACGTTCTGAACATCGCCTGTTACGGCATCAACATAACGTCCGTTAGGAAGGTTGTTAAAGGTTGCTCCGCCGCTGATTGAAACGCATGCGAGAGAGTCAACACCGTTTGCTGTGTAACGGCGAACGAATGCCATACCACCGTTTTCTACAGTAGAATACTGTCCCTTCTGGAGAGCAGGAATTGCTCTTCTGATACGGTTAAGCTGACTTAAATGAACAGCAAGAGGCTTGCTTAAGGTAGATGCTACTGTACCGCTTGCACTATATACACCAAAGTCAGAAGCTGACACATTACCTTCAATATGGTCACCGAAATAAGCACGTCCTGTAGTTGAAAGCGGAGCATTCGGTCCAACGTCTATATTCTGACCTTTCTGGAACTCAATCTCAGAACCGTAGTAAACACACGGAATACCGCGGAAAGTAAACATTAAGTCCATATTCTCAGCCCATGCATCTGCACCGCCAACATAACGAGTTTTCTGACAGAAGTCTGGAGCGTAGTCGTGAGAATCAACGTAAACAACGTTCCATGTAGAATCGTTAAAGTATGAATCCTCTTCTTTAGCCTTCTGATAAGCATTGTTTGCGTTTTCAAATGCCCAATGCATTCTGAAGTCGATTACACCTGTGCCGTTTGACTTGCTATAGTCAGGCGTATGATATGTTGTGCCGTTCAATACAGCATTTGTGCTCTTATTATTTGTATCACGTGAACTGTATTTTTGGAAATGTGCAATAGAATTCTCGTAGTTTGCATTTTGGTCGGTAGTGCTCCAGTTATTAGTCCAAGGAGAGTCGGTTTCCTTCCAAGTGTAGAAGAAAGGAGAATTGGAAGCTCCGCCCTCATTTACTATATCGTGAGTTCTTGCACAAACCTCACCGAATATAAAGAAATTCTTAACGGAATTAAATACAGGGAAATATGCACTGTTGAGAGTCCAACGGTTAAGATGCTTTTCCGTATCAAGACGGAATGCGTCAATACCCATATCAACATAGTCCATATATGTATCTGTAAGATACTTTACAACTGCGGGATTTTCTGTATTAACGTCAACACAGTCACCGTCTATCTGTCCTGTCTGCTCGGTATATGAACCCCAGGATAAATCCTTACCATGATGATAGTAATTATTTACATCATGGTTTTTACCATCAGTATTTTTAAGAATTGAAAGTCTTGCCTGGAACTGAGAGTCGGGGTCGAGGCTGGCATAATTAGGATATGACTTTGTAAATTCAGAACCCTGAACAGGAACCATACAATCTACTGATGAAAGATCCTGTATGGATTTATACTCCTTGGTAAAGAGCTGTCCAAGATAAGTTTCTCCAAAGTTACCTGTGTGATTCCATACAACGTCCTGAATAATCTTTATGCCCTTATCGTGAGCAGCATCGATTAAATCTTGTAACGTAGCTCCGTTGCTTTCATAACGCGGGTCAACCTTAGCAAAATCAAAAGCATGGTAGCCGTGGTAGTCGTAACCCGAAGCGTTCTCTACAACAGGGGTAATCCAGATTGCGGAGAAACCGAGAGCCTTGATATAATCAAGCTTATTGATAAGGCCCTTGAAGTCACCTCTCCACGCAGGGTCAGAGTCAGGGTTATTTGCCTTCTTGTCGTCCCAGCAGTGAACGTTATTGCCCTTATCGCCGTCGTAGAAACGGGTTGTGATTACAAAGTAGATACTGTCCTCACGCATATCGGTACGGTCAAAGCTACCGCCCTGTGCAGGATCCTTTGAGTACCAGCGTCTGTTCTTATACCACCACTCACCTGTTTCACGAGTAAGCTCGTCTGACTGAACTCCGTTTGCAACAAAGAGCATATTTATCTTTGTTTTGTCTGAGAAAGAGTAACGATACCAGTTAGAGCCCTCACTCGTCATACTTACGCCGGGGTAAGAGGTCTCTATGTTTGTCGGCAAGCTGTTCCAATAATAAATAGTAGGTACTGCATTCTCGCAGTAGTAATGAACCGTTATGCCTGCCGCGGACGAATCCGTTTTCTTCACTGTAGCAGCAGATGTGGAAATAATTGCAACGCTTGCAACTATTACAACAACCAATAAAGCCGCTATAATTTTCTTAACACGTTTCATTTCAATCCTCCTTAATAAAGTATGCCTAATCATAATAGATTATAATATAAAACGGACACTTTAATTTTCCATAAAAGAAAATTAAAGTGTTCGATATGTAGAATTTATCGTTAAAAAACTGTGCATTATGATAACAATATTTTTAATGCCTTTGCAATACCGTCATTGTCGCAATTGTCGGTAACCATATTTGCCCTTGATTTCACTTCGGCATCGGCGTTTCCCATAGCAACACCCATTCCTGCCATCTCTATCATAGAAACATCGTTAAAATTATCCCCGAACGCTATAGTTTCGCTAAGCGATATTCCCAAATCATCGGCAATAATTTTAAGTCCGATGCCCTTGTTTACGGCTTTCGGCATAACCTCGAGATACCAATCAGCCGAAAAGTAAATATCGAGTTCATCAGAAAAATTTTTCTGAAGTATTTTATCAAGCTTTTTAAGCTTTTCGTTCTCGTCAACGATTACAATTTTATGCAAATCAAAGTCGACAAATTTCGCAATATCGTCAACCTTTTCGGGTATTATTCCGCTGTTTGACTTTTGGGGCATATCGGAAAACGGGTTCTCTTTTCTGTCGGCATACATCTTTCCGTCCTTGTGAACGACCACCATTGCACTGGTCGGGCGGATAATGCTGTAGACAGGCTCGATAAAATTTTTGTCGAGATAGGTTTTTGAAATCGCCTCGCCCTTTGAATTATAAATCGCTCCGCCGTTAAAGCTCATTCGGTATCCGCCGTAGCTGTCAATCTCAAGCTCTTTAAAAAATGGCATTACGCCGTTTGGAAATCTCCCCGAGGCAATCGCCAGCTTTATCCCCTGCTTTTGTGCGTCTATCAATGCTTTTTTCGTTTTATCGGTTATAACCTTTTTTCGATTTAAAAGGGTATCATCTATATCAACTGCTATAAGTTTGTATTTCATTTTTACTCCCAAAAAAGCTCGTCAAGTGTTTTTCCGAGCACACGACAGATTGAAACGCAAAGCTTTATTGTCGGATTATAGTCGCCCTTTTCTATGGCGTTGATAGTCTGTCTTGATACGCCCACCTCGTCGGCGAGGCGTTGCTGGGACATATCAAGTGCCGCCCTTGCACTTTTTAACCTTAGATTTTTCATTCTTCTACAACCGTCCTCTTTTCAACTATAACTTTAATTATAAGTGCAACGGTTATAATAAGCAAGAAAATTGCCGTAAGAAAATTTACTGAGTACAAATTCAAAGCTCCGTCTGTAAAAAGAGTTTCTCCGTCATGCATATTGAATACTCCTATAAAAACATTCATTATCCCGATTGCCGCTAAAAGCACTATATAAATTACAGATGCTTTAGAGTAGCTTTTTTGAGTTATTCCGAAGTAAGCATTTTTGAATATACTCATAACAATAAATACTCCGCAGGATATAAATACACCAATAATCATCTGCACATTGAATACTGCCCAATTTATTTCAAAGATGTCCATTATAAGGCAGAAAACCATATAG
>JAFLSL010000073.1 GCA_022510985.1 Ruminococcus sp.
GGCAGCCTCTATCATAGCTTTTTTTAGACAGGAACACATAACAGTTTTGTTATCAAGCTCAACATAGCCGGTATCTCCGCATTTGTCGCAGAAATACTTCGGCTCGGTATCCTCTACTGAATAGCCCTTTGAATTTAAAAGAGTTTCGTATTCTGCCTGAAGCTTTAAGCTTTCATTTTTTAGCTTTTCCAGCTCTAGCTTAACATCTCCGCCGCCGAGTACGGCACGTCCGGCTTTTATTCCGCAAGATGCTATTCTACGCTCATATTCCCTAGCATTTGGAAGTTCAGCGAAAATTTTATCTTGTCTGATTTCTGCATCGCGTTCGGCGGAAAGTTTTCTGTCTCTTATTATATTTATCGCCTTGTTTTTCACTTCTAAACTGTAGCCCATAGAGTACCTCTTACTGTATTTTCATAAGCTCGTCCAAATTGTAGGATGATTTCTTTGACGGTTTTTTTGCAGGAGTCTTATCTGCTTTTTCAATATCGTCGACATTGAAAATTCCTGCGTCATACCAGCGTTTCAGAATTTTGTCTATATAAGGAAGCGACATTTTGCCTGTGCTGTCAACATTCAGCTCATAAGCCACACGCAGCATTTCGTCCGAAAAATGCCACTGTCCTACCCATTTATCTGCAAATTCGAGCTGTTTTGAGGTTGGAGAGCCTGCGTTTCTTAATCCGAAAACATACTTAACTCGGTTCCAATTTTCATTTGAACGCTTGCTTTCGGCAATTCTGTTATCTGCGGATTCTATAGTATTAATTCCATCGTCAGCCCATTTTACGCCAATTCGCTCAATTGTACGCATATCGGTTTTCCCGAGACTTACGCAGTAGTTTACAAGCATAACTATTACCTCAGCCGGAAGTCCGCAGGTATCGTAGAGCATAACTATAACGGAGGTTCCGCCGCTTGAGAGCGGCTTTGAGAGTATAGCCTCGACCTCAGATAAAAGTCCTTGGAGCTTTTCATCTGCATTTATAATCTGAGCCGCTGTGATGATATCAGGCTTTATCGGTCTTGTTACTGTGCTTTTCTTTTCGGGTGCTTTTTGCCTTTCGACAGTTTTTTCCGTTTCAAGCTCGTTTGCCTTTTCGGGAACTAAAACTCCGTCAAGCTTCGCAATAACCTCGCGTTCAATCCAAAAATCCACGCTGTCTTTTACGTCAGCCTCGTGCATAGATAATGCCTCGCCGATTTCTTTATATGTATATGATTTTTCGGAATTTTTTAGTAGAAAAAGAAGAACCTTAAGCTGGTTGTGTCCTGCAATTTTTAAATGCTCGTCAACTACACACGAAGGTACAACGAACACCGATCCCCATTTTCCTAAATTAATTCGGACTGACATATAAACATCCCTTAAAAAATGATTTAATGATAGTATAACATAAAAGTTTCCTTTACGCTACAAAAAAATACAAATTATTTTCTTGACTAATTTTTTACAGAGACATATAATTAGAAATAAGATATAAATTTTAATTAAAAGGAGAACACTATGACATATACATACACTCCGATGGGAGTTTGTGCGAGAAAAATATTTGTTGAGATTGAGGACGGAATTATCAAAAACTGTGAATTTATGGGCGGTTGCAACGGTAATACGCAAGGCGTTGCGGCACTTGTAATCGGTATGAATGCAAAAGAGGCAGTTGAAAAGCTCAGCGGTATTGACTGCAACGGCAGAGGAACATCTTGTCCCGATCAGCTTTCACGTTGTATTAAGAAAGCCTTAGAACAAGAATAATTCTATTTTAGAATAATATGAAAAACATTTATCCGAGTTATTACGAAAATTTCAAATGTATCGCAAACCGCTGCCCTGACAGTTGTTGTCAGGGTTGGGATGTTGTTGTGGACGATAAAAGTCACAGCTTTTACAACAGCATTAACGGCGAATTCGGCGATAAAATAAGAGAAGTCACCGCTATTGATGAAGACGGTGACAGAATTTTTTTACTTAAAAACGGAAGATGTCCTTTTTGGAACAAGGACGAGCTTTGCGATATCTTTATAAATCTCGGCGAGGAACATCTTTGCAAAACGTGCAAAAAATTTCCGAGAATTACTATGGACTACGATTGCTTTACGGAACACACGCTTTCTCTCGCCTGTCCCGAGGCGGCAAGGCTGATTTTAAGTGAAGGTTTTACTATACTGAGTGAATTTGAAGATTTAGATTTTTCGTCGGCTGAATACAACGGCGGGGTTATGGAATTTTTATTAAAGGCTAGAGCAAAATCGGCTGAGATTTTGAGTAATAAAATTCTGCCGTTTAATGAAAATTTGCAAAACTGCCTTAGATTTAACAGAAAAATTCAGGACAAACTTTCCCCTATTTCTAAAAATCAAATTAACAAAGCCAAAGATTTTTCGTTTATTTTTAAAATCCACGAACGACTTGAATTTATAAACGCAGAATACTCAGAAAAAATTAAAAATGCGTCGGGATTGCTACCGAACAAAGATTTTGATGAAGAGTTCAGACGACTTGCACTATACTACATATATAGATACTACCTGAATGCTGTTGAGAATTTTGATATTCTCTCTACGCTTAGAAAGATTGTATGTGCGTACATAATAATCGGTGCTTTAGCAAATGCCGAGGGCAAGCCTGACATTATAAAAATTATTCAAAATTATTCAAAAGAGGTTGAACACTCTTATGATAATATGGCGGTCTTAGAATTCTTTTTTGATAATGACGATGGATTTGATGTGGATAATTTAATAGACTTGCTTCGATTTTGATTTTATTAATAAGTTCGCATAAAAATTCCGCACTCAGATTTAGAGTGCGGATTGTTTTGTTTTTAAATAATTTTTAATTATTCTCAAGAGTCCCTGTGCTGAGAGCCTTTAAATATGCATTTATAAAGCCGTCCAGGTCGCCGTCCATAACCTTCTCCACATTTCCTGTTTCAAAAGATGTGCGGTGGTCTTTTACCATTGTGTACGGCATAAATACATAGGAACGGATTTGGCTGCCCCAGGTGATTTCCTTCTGTACGCCTTTAATGTCCTCGATTTTGTCAAGATGCTCACGCTCTTTGATTTCCATTAACTTTGAGGCAAGCATTTTCATAGCTACGTCACGGTTCTGGTACTGGCTACGCTCGACCTGACTCGCTACAACAATACCTGTCGGAATATGGGTAAGACGTACCGCGGAGGATGTTTTGTTGACTTTCTGACCGCCTGCACCGCTTGCACGGTAAACGTCCATTTTAATATCCTCGGGGTTTATATCAACGTGAATATCATCGTCTATTTCGGGCATAACTTCAAGAGAAGCAAAGCTTGTATGACGTCTGCCCTGGGAATCAAAGGGTGAAACTCTGACTAAGCGGTGAACCCCAGCCTCACTTTTAAGGTAGCCGTAGGCATTTTCGCCTTCAACAAGGAGTACCGCAGACTTTAAACCTGCCTCGTCGCCGTCGAGATAATCGACTGTTTTAATCTTAAAGTTGTGGTCAGCCGCCCAGCGGGTATACATACGAAACAGCATCTCCGCCCAATCCTGAGCCTCAGTTCCGCCTGAGCCTGCGTGGAAGGTAAGGATTGCGTTATTCTTATCGTACTCGCCCGTTAAAAGAGTTTTAAGCTTTTGCTTTGCAAGCTCTGCTTCGACAGCCTCAACTTCGGATAAAGCCTCGTCAAAAAGCCCTTCGTCTTCTTCCTCATTGGCAAGTTCAATAAGTGCAGCCGCGTCGTCGTAATGCTCCACAAGTTTATTGTATTCCTCGACCGTGCCTTTAAGTGCACCTGTTTTTTGGAGAACAGACTGGGATTTTTCGACATCGTCCCAAAATCCCGGCTCGGTTGCCTTTAGCTCGAGCTGTTCGATTTCGGACAACATTGATTTAAGTCCCAACGCATCTGATAAGTCGTCAATATCTGGTTTTGAATTTTCAAGTCTTAGTAAAAGTTCCTCGAACTGGACCATATTAGAACCTCGTTTACATAAAATTACCAATCGTTATTATAGCAAAATTTAAACGCATTGTAAATATTCTTTTTTTATTTGCTTTTTTTAGTAAATAATGGTATTATTAAGTAAATATAGATTAATTTACTTTCAGGGAGTAATCTATGGATTTTAAAAATATTAAATGTCCTGTTTGTAACAGTCAGTTTAAAGACGGCGACGATATAGTTGTTTGTCCCGAATGCGGTGCTCCGCACCACAGGGAATGTTACGAAAACTTAAATCATTGTGCGTTTGAGGACAAGCACAGCGAAGGATTTAATTTTAACGATAGCTATGAGGCGGACGGTGAAAACTCGGAAAACGGCGAGGAAACTGTAATCTGCCCAAGATGCAAGTCGGAAAATCCTAAAAATATGTTTTACTGCGGAAAATGCGGATTCCCTCTTTCAATGCAAAATCAGCAGAATACGGGTAATTTCAACAATCCGCAGGGAACACAATTTGCAAATATTTTTGACCCGATGGCGGGAGTTAATCCCGAGGAAGATATGGGCGAAGGTGTTACCGCCGGAGAAATTTCTAAATTTGTGCAGAATAATACACCGTATTTTATAAGAGTTTTTAACAACATTAAGAATTTTTCTAAAGGAAGATTTAATTTCTGTGCGTTTTTATTCAGCGGAGGTTATCTTCTCTATCGCAAGATGTACAAAATCGGAGCGATTATTACCGCGGTTATGCTTGTGCTTTGGATGTCGGAGTTGTACATTCATTACTGCACACCTGCAGGACAGCAGATGATTGAGTTTATGAACAACTACTACAACTCTGCTGCAACCTCAATGAACGCGGTCAGCGAGCTTTACAGAGGAATTTTTTCTCTCGATTTAACCAATCAGATACTGCTCGGGGTTATGTATATTTCATCAATTGCTCAGATTGTTTTAAAAATTGTTATCGGAATCAAAGCGAACAGATGGTATTTCAAGCATTGTAAAAATCAGATTGCCGAGATTAAGGCTGAAAACGAAAATCCCGAAAGTGAGATTCAAGCTCGCGGAGGAGTTAATACGGCGATTGCCATCAGTCTTCTTGCGGTATATTTTATTATTGAATTTATTCCCTTTTTTGTTACAGGAGGAATCTAAATTATGAAAATCAAAAAAGCTATTATCCCCGCTGCTGGATTTGGAACAAGAGTACTTCCTGCTACCAAAAGTATGCCTAAGGAAATGTTTCCGATTGTTGACAAGCCAACAATTCAGTATATTGTTGAGGAAGCTGTTGCATCGGGAATTACTGATATTTTAATTATTACTAACCGTGGTAAAGGCATTATGGCGGATCATTTTGACTATTCCCCGGAGCTTGAAGCGGCACTCGAAAAAAGCGGTAAAGACGACTTTTTAAAACAAGTTCGTGATATCGCAAACCTCGCAGACATTACCTTTATTCGTCAAAAAGAAATGAAGGGCTTGGGTCACGCTGTGCTAAAGGCGAAAGCTTTTGTAGGAAATGAGCCGTTTGCTGTGCTTTTCGGCGATGGTGTTATCGACTGCGACGGCACCCCTGCGATTAAACAGCTTATTGACGCTTACGGTGAGTTCGGCGAGGGTGTGCTCGGAGTTAAGAAAGTTCCCGAAAATGAAATTCATAAATACGGCTCACTTAAGGTAGAAAACATTCACGACAACATTTTTAAATGCACCGATATGGTTGAAAAACCTCAGACACCCGAGGAAGTTCTTTCACTTTACTCTATTACCGACAGAGTTGTTTTACCGCCGAGTATCTTTGAAATTTTAGAGAGAACTAAGCCCGGTGCCGGAAATGAAATTCAGCTTACCGACGCTATGAAAGAGATTGCAACTACAAAAGGTATGACGGCTGTTGAAATGGTCGGAAACCGATTTGATATGGGCAATAAGTTCGGAGTTCTTAATGCTAATATTGATATGGGACTTAAGCATCCAGAGACTAAAGACCAGCTAAAAGAATATATAGGTGAAAATCGTGAAGAAATTCTAGAAGATCCAGATGCTGATATAGAAGAATATTTTGATGAGCAATTAATGGCAGATGGAGAAGCATATAAAACTTTCCATGATGAAAAATTGCAAGATGT
>JAFLSL010000074.1 GCA_022510985.1 Ruminococcus sp.
CGTCAGGGGGATATGAATTTTAGATAGAAATGTTCACGTTTGATGTGGATATTAAAAAGTATTGACAAAATTGAAATTGGAGCGTATAATAGCTTTAGTTAAATAAATTACCGCAAAACCGATGATTGGGAGTAGTAGGAATTTCCGAAGTCTAAGAGAGCTGTCGTCTGGTGCGAGACAGTGGCGGAGGTTTTTTTGAATGGACCTATGAGGGCAGTCCGAAATCTTTTGAAAGTAGGAACTGACGGCAGCCGACCGTTACCTTGGCAGCATATGTCAGTATGCGTAGAGTGGACGCAGGAGCGTCAATTTGGGTGGTACCGCAGAAGTTTTATGGCTTTTGTCCCATTGGGGATGAAGGTCTTTTTTGTTTTGGAAAAATTAAGAATTAGACACTAAAAAAACGTGGCAATATAATAAAAAGTCTATAGCAGAACCTATCCTCTCTATCCAAAGTAAGATAAACTTGCAAAGGTGTGGGAGATATCAATTTTAGATAGGAACTGTAAGGCTTGATGTGGACATTTAAAAAAAGAGGTGGGAGTATGTTTCCGACATTTGATGAGGTAAAAAAACTTTCTAAGGACTGTGACGTGATTCCGATTTATAAAGAGCTTTATGCCGACGTCGCAACTCCGATAACCTTGCTCAGAAAGCTTGCGTCGGTTTATGACAAATACTTTCTTTTAGAAAGTATAGAGGGTGGCGAAAAATGGGCACGATATTCCTTTATCGGATTTAATCCGAAAGCAAGATTAAGCTATAAAAACGGTATCCTCTCTATAACGGGCGAGGGCGAAACCGAGATAAAAACCGATAACCCTTATGAGGTTTTGAGAGAATATATGAGCCACTATAAAACCCCGAAAATCGAGGGAATACCACCGTTTACGGGAGGACTTGTCGGTTATTACGGCTACGCGATGATAGGCGTCTGTGAGCCTGTTTTAAAAATTAAAAGAGGCGAGGCTAAGGATTTTGACCTTATGCTTTTTGATAAAATCATAGCTTACGACCATTTAAGAGAGAAAATGACCGTCATCGTTAATATGAAAACCTACGATATTGAGCGTCAATATCAGCAGGCGTGCGACGATATTAATGATATAATTAATATAATAAAAACTGCTAAGCCCGTTTTCTCGGAAGCACCCGACGCACCTGTCGAGTTTAAGTCGACTTACAGCGAGGACGAGTTCTGCGAAATGGTCGAGAAAACGAAAAAGTATATCTTTGACGGCGATATTTTTCAGTGCGTTGTTTCAAGAAGGTTTGAGGCGGAATATAAACCGAGTCTTCTGAACGCTTACCGAGTTTTACGCACAACAAATCCGTCGCCGTATATGGTATATATGTATATCGATGGCGAGGAGATAATCTGTGCCTCACCTGAAACGCTCGTTAAACTTCAGGGCGATACCTTAAATACTTTCCCGATTGCCGGTTCACGTCCGAGAGGAAAAAACCGCGAGGAAGATAACGCTCTTGAAAAGGAGCTTATTAATGACGAAAAGGAGCTATCCGAGCATAATATGCTTGTTGACCTCGGCAGAAACGATATCGGAAAAATTTCAAAATTCAATTCCGTAAAGGTTACCGAGTATCAGAAGATTTTAAAGTTCTCGAAAATAATGCACATCTGCTCCGAGGTTGAGGGTACTATCCGCGATGACTTGGATGCGTTCGACGCTATAAGCTCGCTTTTGCCCGCGGGAACGCTTTCGGGTGCACCGAAAATCAGAGCCTGCGAGATTATCGAGGAGCTGGAGAAAACGCCGAGAGGAATTTACGGCGGAGCTATCGGATATATCGACTTTAACGGCAACCTCGATGCCTGCATTGCTATCCGTATGGCGGCTAAGTACAATGACAAGGTTTATGTTCAGGCGGGTGCGGGAATTGTTGCCGATTCTGTTCCGAAAAACGAGTATCTCGAAACTTACAACAAGGCTCTCGCGGTTATGAAAGCGATTGAAAAAAGCGGGGAGGTAGAGGATATATGATACTGATTATTGATAATTACGACAGCTTTACCTATAATCTTCTGCAGTTTTGCGGAAGCGTAACCCCCGATATTAAGGTTGTCAGAAACGACGCGTTGAGCATTGAGGAAATAAGAAAGCTTAACCCGAGCCACATTATTCTGTCCCCGGGTCCCGGTTTTCCGAAGGATGCGGGAATTTGCGAAAGCGTTATAAAGGAGCTAAAGGGAGAATACCCGATTCTCGGGGTATGCCTCGGACATCAGGCGATATGCGAGGTTTTCGGAGCTGAGATTACCCACGCGGTAAAGCTTATGCACGGAAAATCGAGTGATATAATGGTAGATAACAATTGCGAGATTTTTAAAGACCTGCCCGAGGTTGTAACAGGTGCTCGTTATCACAGCCTTATCGCTAAGCGTGATACCGTTCCCGATTGTTTAAAGGTTACGGCTGTTGACGAGATGGGCGAGGTTATGGCAGTTATGCATAAAGATTATAAAATATACGGAGTGCAGTTTCATCCCGAATCAATCCTTACAAAAGACGGACTTAGAATGATTAGAAATTTTATAGAGGTGTGTTGATATGATTACTGAAGCAATAAAAAAACTAGTTGTAAATGAAGATTTATCTTACGATGTTGCCGCAAAGGTAATGGACGAAATGATGAGCGGTCAGGCAAGCGAGGCTCAGGTCTCAGCTTTTTTGACTGCACTCAGAATGAAGGGTGAAACCGTAGACGAAATTACAGCCTGTGCCGAAATTATGCGTAGCAAGGCTGTTCATATCAATCCGAAAAGAGATGTGCTTGATATAGTAGGCACAGGCGGCGACGGAACGGGTACATTTAATATTTCCACAACCGCGTCGTTTGTTATTTCAGCCGCAGGTATTCCCGTCGCAAAGCACGGAAATCGTTCTATGAGCAGTAAATCGGGTTCGGCAGATTGCCTTGAAAACTTAGGTATTGATATTAATATCTCACCCGAAAAATCAGAGGAGATTTTGGATAAAGAGGGTATCTGTTTTATGTTTGCTCAGGGCTACCATTCTTCTATGAAGTACGTTGGCCCCGTGAGAAAGCAAATCGGAATTCGCAACGTGTTCAATGTTTTAGGTCCCCTTACAAATCCCGCAGGTGCTACTATGCAGGTAACGGGAGTTTATTCTCCTGAAATTGTTGAACCTATTGCAAAGGTTTTCTCGAACCTCGGAGTAAAACGCGGAATTGTTCTCTACGGCGGCGACGGAATGGACGAGGCTACCGTCAGCACAGCTACAAAAATCTGCGAGATTAATAACGGCGATTTTATAACCTACGAGATTACCCCCGAAAAGGTTGGACTGAAAACATATCCTATGAGCGAAGTTTTAGGCGGTGACGGAGCCGAGAACGCTGAAATTACAAGAAGAATTTTAAAGGGCGGGGAAAAAGGTGCAAAGCGTGATATTGTTGTGCTCAATTCCGCTCTCGGACTTTATGTCGGCGGAAAAGCAAAATCGATAAAGGACGGAGTAAAGCTTGCCGAGGAGATTATCGACAGCGGCAAAGCGTACGAGAAAATGGAGAAGTTTGCCGAACTGACAAAGGCATAATAGACAAAAATTAACGGGGAGAGGCAGAAAGTATGATACTTGAAACTATTGCCGAGGCAAACAGAATACGTTATAATGAGATTGAGAAAAATGTCTCTTTAGAGCAGATTAAGTCAAAGGCACTGAAACTTGATAGCAATACGGGGTTTCCGTTTGAAAAAGCACTTTCTGAAAATGGAATTTCCTATATTTGCGAGGTTAAAAAAGCCTCGCCCTCAAAGGGAATTATTGCCGAGGATTTTCCGTATTTAAAAATTGCTAAGGAATACGAGCAGGCGGGAGCGAGTGCGATTTCCGTCTTAACCGAGCCTAAGTGGTTTAAGGGCAGCGACAGCTACCTTAAAGAAATTGCCGAGACTGTAAAAATTCCCGTGCTGAGAAAGGATTTTACGGTTTGTGAGTATCAGATATACGAGGCAAAGCTTTTGGGTGCGTCGGCGGTGCTTTTAATCTGTGCGATTTTAGATGAGGACACGATAAGAGATTGGATTAAAATTTGTGATAGCTTAGGGCTTTCGGCTTTGGTTGAGGCTCATACCGAAGAAGAGGTTAAAACTGCTCTGAACGCAGGTGCAAGGATAATCGGAGTTAATAACCGAAATCTTAAGGATTTTACAGTCGATTTAAAAACGTGTATTAATCTGCGTTCACTTGTTCCGAGCGAAAAGCTTTTCGTAGCTGAGAGCGGAATAAAAACTGCTGATGACATTTCAGATTTAAGAAATGCAAAGGTTGACGCGGTTTTAATCGGAGAAACTCTTATGCGTGCCGAGGATAAGAAAAAGGCTTTAACAGAGCTTAATGGTGGTAATTTAAATGAGCAAGATTAAAATTTGCGGAATGATGAGAAGTGAGGATATCGAAATTGTAAACGAGCTGACGCCCGATTTTGTCGGGTTTGTGTTCAGCAGTATTGACGGTCGTTTTCGTCGTCAGGTATCGGTCTCAAAGGCTGAGAGAATGCGTTCCTCGCTAAAAACCTCAATTAAGGCGGTCGGCGTTTTCGTTGACGAGCCGATAGAATTCATCGAAAGAATTTGCGAGGACGATATTATCGACGTCGTACAGCTCCACGGAAATGAGAAAGCTGAGTATATTCTGGAGCTTTCAAGAACGGTAAAAACACCGATTATAAAAGCTGTTCACGTTAAATCGGCAGAGCAGATTTACGAGGCTGAAAAACTGCCGTGTCAGTATTTGCTACTCGATACAGCCTATAAAGACAAAGTTGGCGGCGGCGGTAAAAAGTTCAATTGGGATATAATTCCCGATGATATTAAAAAACCGTTTTTCTTAGCAGGCGGTTTAAATGCCGAAAATATCTCCGACGCTCTGAAAAAGGTTAATCCCTATTGTATAGACCTCAGTTCATCCGTTGAAACCAACGGCTTTAAGGACAGAGAAAAGGTTAAAGAAGTAATTAAAAAAGCTAGAAAACTTGAAGAAAGGCTATGAGATAGATGTCAAAAGGTAAGTTTGGAGTTCACGGCGGTCAGTTTATTCCCGAGACGCTGATGAATGCGGTTATTGAGCTTGAAAAAGCGTACGATTATTATAAAAACGATCCCGAGTTTATCGCCGAGTTCAATCGGCTCTTAAAGGAATACGCGGGCAGACCGTCGCTCCTTTACTATGCTGAAAAGATGACTAAGGATTTAGGCGGTGCGAAGATTTATTTAAAGAGAGAGGACCTAAACCATACAGGTGCCCACAAAGTAAACAACTGCCTCGGTCAGGTTTTACTTGCCAAGAAAATGGGCAAAAAGCGTGTTATCGCCGAAACGGGTGCAGGTCAGCACGGCGTTGCGACCGCGACTGTAGCGGCCCTGCTCGGAATGGAATGTGAAATCTATATGGGTAAGGTCGACACCGAGCGTCAGGCTTTGAACTGCTATCGTATGGAGCTTTTGGGTGCAAAGGTGCACGCCGTAACTTCGGGTACTCAGACCTTAAAAGACGCGGTAAACGAGGCTTTGAGAGAATGGACCTCGAGAGTTGACGATACCTTGTATGTAATCGGCTCGGTAATGGGACCGCATCCGTTCCCGACTATTGTTCGCGATTTCCAGTCGGTAATCGGAAAAGAAGTTAAAAAGGAAATGCTCGAAAAAGAAGGCAGACTTCCGGACGTTTGTATGGCTTGCGTCGGCGGCGGAAGTAACGCTATGGGACTTTTCTACGATTTTATCGAGGATAAGGACGTCAAGCTTATCGGCTGCGAGGCAGCGGGCTTAGGCGTTGACAACGAAAAGAACGCCGCTACGGTTGCAAACGGCGGACTTGGAATTTTCCACGGTATGAAGTCGTATTTTATTCAGGACGAATACGGTCAGATTGCACCTGTTTATTCAATCTCAGCCGGACTTGACTACCCCGGAGTAGGCACAGAGCACGCTAATCTTTACGATACGGGACGTGCCGCTTACGTTCCTGTTACTGACGAAGAGGCTGTGCAG
>JAFLSL010000075.1 GCA_022510985.1 Ruminococcus sp.
ATTCTACCTTTGGTAGTCCCTTTTTGTGCTGTCTACACAATTTGGTGCAGTCCACCGTAATGACAACCCTCTAATTCTTTTATTTTGTTCTTCCGATATCCGTGCGGTAGTGTGCACCGTCAAAATTAATCTTCTTGACAGCAGCATATGCCTTATCTAAAGCCTCATCAAGCGTGTCTGCTTTTGCAGTTACGCCGAGAACTCTTCCGCCGTTTGTCAAAAATTTATCGTTTTCCAGCTTTGTTCCAGCATGGAAAACAATCGCACCGTCTACTCCGCCGTTTTCGTCAAGACCGGTTATTTCAATTCCCTTTTTATAAGCAAGAGGATAACCGCCGCTTGCCATAACAACGCAGGCAGTAGAACCATCGTACCACTCGATATCAATGTCAGCAAGCTTTTCATCAATAATAGCCTCGCAAATATCAAAGAGATCTGTTTTAAGTCTTGGAAGTACAACCTGAGCCTCGGGATCACCGAAACGAGCGTTATACTCAATAACCTTAGGTCCGTTTGGCGTTATCATAAGTCCGAAGTAAAGACACCCCTTAAACGGTCTGCCCTCTTTTGTCATAGCCTCGATAGTCGGAACAAATATTGTATCATAACATTCCTTAGCAATTTCGTCAGTATAATACGGGTTTGGGCTGACTGTACCCATACCACCTGTATTAAGACCTTCGTCGTTATCATAAGCTCGCTTGTGATCCTTTGAGCTTACCATAGGCATAACAACCTTGCCGTCAGTAAACGCTAAAACGCTTACCTCGGGACCTGTTAAGAATTCCTCAATCACGATATTGTTTCCTGAATCGCCGAACTGCTTATCTTCCATAATGGACTTTATAGCATCCTTAGCGTCTTCAATAGTCTGAGCGATAATTACACCCTTACCGAGTGCAAGACCGTCAGCCTTTACAACTACAGGTACCGTATTCTCAGATTCAACGTACTCTATCGCCTTTTTAGGGTCATCAAAAACCTCGTACTTAGCGGTGGGAATATTGTATTTCTTCATAAGGTTCTTTGAAAAAACCTTTGACGCTTCAATTATTGCAGCATTTGCATTCGGTCCGAAGGCTCTAATGCCCTCTTTCTCCATAGCGTCTACCATTCCGGCAGCGAGCGGGTCATCGGGTGCAACAAATACTAAATCTACGGCGTTATCCTTTGCGAATTTTACCATATTTTCTATATCCATCGCACCGATATTAACACACTCGGCATCCTTAGCAATACCGCCGTTACCAGGAGCACAGTAGAGTTTTGTGCATTTATCGGATTCTTTTAGTTTTTTAATTAAAGCGTGCTCACGTCCGCCTGAGCCTATCATTAAAATTTTCATTTTTATACCTCAGATTAATGATGGAATAAACGAATTCCTGTAAAGCACATTGTCATACCGTACTTATCGCAGGTTTCAATAACATTATCATCACGGATTGAACCGCCGGGCTGTGCAACAAACTCAACACCCGATTTGCGAGCTCTTTCAATATTGTCGCCGAACGGGAAGAATGCGTCAGAACCGAGAGCAACACCTGAATTCTTAGCAATCCATTCTTTCTTCTCATCTGCCGTAAGGGGTTCGGGTTTAACCTTAAAGAGGTTCTGCCATGTTCCATCTCTTAATACATCCTCGCACTCCTCGGAGATATATACATCAATTGTATTATCTCTGTCGGGACGGCGGATATTATCAACAAACTGAAGTCCTAAAACCTTCGGATGCTGTCTGAGCCACCAGATATCAGCCTTATTACCAGCAAGTCTTGTGCAGTGAACTCTTGACTGCTGACCTGCACCTACGCCGATAGCCTGTCCGTCTTTAACGTAGCATACTGAATTGGACTGAGTGTATTTCAAAGTAATAAGTGAGATAATGAGGTCACGCTTTGCCTCCTCGGAGAATTCCTTATTAGCTGTGGGAATATTAGCTGTAATCATTTCTTCGTCAATTTTAAGCTCATTTCTTCCCTGTTCAAATGTAATTCCGAAAACATCCTTATGCTCAATCGGGTCGGGGGTATAATTCGGGTCGATTTTAACTACATTATATGTACCCTTACGCTTTGTTTTAAGAACTTCTAAAGCCTCGGGTGTATAATCAGGGGCAATAATTCCGTCGGACACCTCACGCTGAAGGAGTTTTGCTGTCTGAACATCACAGGTATCGGAAAGTGCTACCCAGTCGCCGTAGGATGACATTCTGTCTGCACCTCTTGCTTTTGCGTAAGCACTCGCAATCGGAGAAAGCTCTAAATCGTCTACAAAATAAATCTTTTTAAGTGTGTCTGAAAGCTCGGTTGCTACCGCTGCACCTGCGGGACTTACGTGCTTAAAGGATGCTGCTGCGGGAAGCCCTGTAGCTGCTTTAAGCTCTTTTACAAGCTGCCAGGAGTTGAAAGCGTCAAGGAAGTTAATATAACCGGGCTTGCCGTTTAAAACCTCAACAGGTAATTCCTCGCCGTTTTTCATAAAAATTCTTGACGGTTTCTGATTAGGATTACATCCGTATTTCAATGCTAATTCTTTCATTTAATATTCCTCCATTTTACCGAATTAAACAGATTATTTATTTTTGTTAATAATTCTTGATGTTGCCTTGTTAGTTGCGATATCAATATATCTAACGAATAGGCTAACCTTATTATCATTATCAAGAGCGTTCCAGATTTTTTCTGCAAATGTATCAATATCGTCATCGCCGATTTCCACTAATGTCGGCTCGCCCTCAAAGCTCGGGAGAGGATTTCCGTCGCCCATATATGTATGGATAAAATGTCCCTCACCCTGAATCGGATGGTCATAATCAAAGGTGAAACGCTGACAGCATTTTGGGTTGCCGTTTGCACTCTTTAAGATAGACATACTGTAGGAAAGCTTTTCGCCCCTTGCGTCGTTTTCGGTACGACAATTTACAATACCGCTGATACGAGGTGTGTAGTTCGGCTCATCAGGCTCGTACTCACGTCCGCTCAAGGACTGCTCAAAGGTTTTTCCGCATGACATAAGGGATACGATTGTATCTGTCTGGTCGCCGTTTGTAACAATTGTACTCTCATTGAGTGTACGAACAGGTGCGTAGATTATAAGGCTCGGATCTTCGACCTTGCTTTCGTCAAAAGCCTTTGTGCGAATTCCGTCACCATCCTCTACAAACACACGGTTACGGCTGTTTTCACTTCTTCCCATAATGAAATAAGCGATTACAGCATTGTTTCCGTCTTTTGTTCTGCCCAAAACGATTCCGCGTCCGGGATAGCTTGTCTTTGAAATTTCTTTTTCAAGTGATACAGGGTTCATAATTATCCTCCGTTAATCAATAATTTCGGTTTTATTGCCTATAACTTTTATTTTATCTTCACAGAACAGGGAAACCGCCTTAGGCAGTATCTTCCATTCCGCTTGTTCCATAACACGTTTTTGGAGTGTTTCGGGAGTATCTCCGTTTTTAATTTCGACGGCTTTTTGTAAAATTATCGGTCCCCCGTCACATACCTCGGTAACAAAGTGAGCTGTTGCACCTGTCAGCTTAACGCCTTTTTCAAGAGCTTTTTCGTGGACTTTAAGCCCGTAAAAGCCTTCTCCACAAAAACTCGGAATAAGTGCCGGATGAATATTGATAATTCTGTTTTCAAAGGCGGAAATAACTTCTTTACCCAAAATTGTCATAAATCCGGCAAGAACAACCAAATCGGCATTCTTGCTTTTTAAAAGCTCGGTTAAGGCTTTATCGTAATCTGAAAACTCAGAAAAATCCTTTCGTCTTATAACATCGGTCTCAATGTTATTATTTTTCGCCCTTTCAAGAGCATAAGCCTCGCTATTGCTCGAAATTACGCAGGTTATCTTTCCGTTTTTTATGACATCTGAATTTTGAGCGTCAATCAGAGCCTGAAGATTAGTTCCTCCGCCTGATACAAGTACAACAATATTTTTCATTATTCAAATATTACTCCTTCGTTGCCCTTAACAACCTCGCCTAAAACCACAGCGTTCTCGCCGTTTGCTTTTAGAATTTCGAGGGTTTTATTCACGTCGTTTTTATCAACAGCAACTACCATACCGACGCCCATATTAAATGTGTTGAACATATCGTGCTCTGAAATGTTTCCTACACGCTGAATTACGTTGAATATAGGAAGTACGGGAATTGATGATTTTTTTATCTTAGCACTAAGTCCTTCCTTCAACATTCTCGGAATATTTTCGTAGAATCCGCCGCCTGTTATATGAGAAATTGCTTTAACGTCAACTTCTTTTAAAAGTGCAAATACAGGCTTAACGTAAATCTTTGTAGGAGTTAAAAGAACTTCTCCGAGTCGCTTATCAAGCTCGTCATACGTATTGTTGATTGTGTTTTCATTGATATCGAAAACCTTCCTTACAAGCGAAAAGCCGTTTGAGTGTACGCCTGATGACGGAAGTCCTATAAGCACATCGCCTTCTTTTAGGTTTTCACCGTCAATCATCTTCGACTTGTCTACCATTCCAACACAAAATCCTGCTACGTCGTATTCATCAACAGGCATAAGACCCGGATGCTCAGCTGTTTCTCCGCCAACGAGTGCACATTCAGACTGAACACATCCCTCGGAAATACCCTCTACAATTGATGCAACCTTTTCGGGGATATTCTTTCCGATTGCAATATAATCGAGGAAAAACAGAGGCTTTGCACCGCAGCAGATAACGTCGTTTACGCACATTGCAACAGCGTCAATACCGATTGTGTTGTGTTTATCAAGCAAAAAAGCAAGCTTGATTTTTGTGCCTACTCCATCGGTGCCGCTGATTAAAACAGGCTCTTCCATATCTTTAAAATCGGGGGCAAACAGTCCGCCGAAACCACCGATACCCGAAATTACTCCGGGGATTTTTGTACGAGCTACATGCTTTTTGATAAGCTCAACCGACTCGTATCCCGCGGTAATATCAACTCCCGCTTCCTTATAGCTTTCACTGAAACTTTTCATAAAAACCTCCGATCAGACCTTTTTAATTTTATTAGCAAATTTATCTTCAAATTTAGTCTTAGGCTTATCAGCGTGGTAAATTCCGCTGAAGCAACCATCGCACAAACCAATGTTACAGCCGGACGCAATTTCATGGATACCGTCAACACTTAAAAACTTAAGGCTGTCCGCTCCGATAAACTCCCTTAATTCTTCGACACTGTATTTATTCGATACTAAATCTTTTGATTCAGGGATATCCATTCCGAAATAGCAGGAATGAACAAATTCCGGTGAGCTTATGCGAACGTGAACCTCTTTAGCACCTGCGTCCTTTAAAACCTTTACGATATGAGCAGATGTATTTCCGTGGATAATGGAATCGTCAATAATTACAACACGTTTATCCTTAACAATGTTTTTTATAACATTCAGTCTTGTTTTAAGCAAGCGATGTTTTTTATTAGTTCCTGTTCCGTCAGGAGTGCGTCCGATATATTTATTTTTCAAAAAACAAGTAGCATATTTTATACCTGACGCCGCAGAATACCCCTGAGCAGCATCAAGACCCGAATCAGGAACACCGCATACGATATCAGCATCAACGGGATTTTCTTTATAGAGAATTTCTCCTGCCTTTTGACGGGCAAGATTTACACTAACTCCGTCAATAATCGAATCAGGACGTGCAACATAAATATACTCAAAAAGACAGAGCGAGGTTGTTTTTTTCTTTTCAGCGTTATAGCTGTGAAATCCCTTGCTGTCAATAACAACCATTTCCCCGGGGTTTACATCACGGATAAATTCACCGCCGATTGATTCAATGGCACAGCTTTCGGATGATAAAATATAGCTGTTTTTAATCTTACCGATACAAAGCGGTTTAAAGCCGTGGGGATCTCTCAATCCGATAAGCTTGCTTGGAGAGCTGATAACAAGAGAATAGGCTCCCTTTAAATCGTCTACTATTCGAAGAACAGCCTCTTCAATTGAATCTGTTTCTATTCGGTTAGTAGAA
>JAFLSL010000076.1 GCA_022510985.1 Ruminococcus sp.
CATTAAACGTTATGACGGCACAATTAAGCAGGTTAACTACTATTTTGCAAAAACTAACGACCTCTATATTACCCAATCCGGTCAATGGACAGAAATTAAAAAGGCTATTTATTATCCCGCAAAGCCTTTGACCTCGGCTGTTTTAAACAACTATATCCGCGAGGGTCAGTATGACAAAGAGCTTAGAGTAGGCGTTAAAAACGGCGACAAGGTAGAGTTCAGCGTAGTTTCTGAATAATCATTACAATATAATATCATAGGAAGAAAGCGTTAATTTTTTTAAAGCTTTCTTCTTTTTTTCTTAAAATTGCGTAATAATATGCAATTTTCTTTGTTTTCTCGGTGTAATTGGAGGAAACAAAATGATTATAATTAAGAGAAACGGAAAATTTAACATTCCTGCGGGAGATGCCTTTGTCGGTTGCGATAAAGAAAACAGCCCGGTTGTCAAGGAGTTTTTTGTCGAGGATGTTATCGACCTCAGTCTGATATTCAGAATGACGCTTTTGTTTGACGACGGCACAAGCAGGTTTTTTATCCTTGAAAGCGAAGTCACAGACGGCGGAACAAGGCTGAAATGGAACGCTACGAGAGAACAAATTTATAAGGACGGAATTGTAAAAATGCAGATTAAGGCGTCAAACCCGAGCGGGCTTGTTTTCCACAGCGAACAAGCCAACCTGGTTGTGCGTACTTCTGTAGAGCTTGAAAATGTTGTTAACGGCTAAAAAGTGCTTTTAAATTACAATTCTCTCCTCAAAAAATATCGGGAAGACCTATGGGCATTTAAGCCTTGTCTTCCCGATATTTTTATTTTAAAATAAGCTTTTTAATTTTAAAAACATCTCCGTCCATAACCTTAAAATCAGCGAGAAGTTTTCCCTTGATTTCGGGGCTTATGCTCTGGTGAATGTAAAGCGATTTCAGCCCTGCGTCATACGCTCCCTTTATGTCGGAAATATAGTCGTTTCCTATCATAATTGTTTCGCTTTTTTTAAGCTCGTACTTATTTATAAGTGCGTCAAAATAATGCGTATCGGGTTTTGAGCATTCCTCGTCCGAGCTGATTAAAATCCCGTCAAAATACTTTGTAAGGTCAAACATATTAAGTTCGTTTTCCGTGAATTTTCGCTGAGCGTTTGAGAGCAGATAAATCTTTTTGCCTTTTTCTTTGAGCGTTTCAAGAAGGTCAATAACTCCGTCGTAAAGCTTAATGTACTTTGTCGAATAGCACCTAAACGCCGTGCAGATAAAGTCGATTTCCTTTGCCGTTGCTTTAACTTTTTTTGCGGTGAAAAGCTTTTTGAAAACCTTTTCTATTTTTATGTCGATAACGCTGTACTCCGGAAAGCGTTTTTGAACTCTCTTTTTCTCCGCCTCAACATACTCGCAGTATTTTTTGTTGATTTCTTCCGCGGTGTAGTCGGCTTTTTTGTAGCGGTAGAGTGTCGCAAGCTTTTCCCAAAGCTCCATACTCCACTCGTCGGTGTTGATATCAATAAGCGTGCCGTACAAATCAAAAACATAGTTCTTAAACATTGCTTTCACCTTTTTCAAATAAATTTGCTATATAAATTTTAGCCGTCAAGTTGTGCTTTGTCAACTATAATGTTTTAATTTTGAAAAATTTGTGGTACAATTAAAAAGAGGTGGTTAGATGACTAAAAAGAAGATTGCCGAAAGTGCCGTAGAAGCACTCAAAAAAGAATATCCCGACGCAATTTGCTCGCTTACATATACGGATCCGCTCCAGCTTTTAATCGCAACGCGACTTGCGGCTCAATGCACCGACGCGAGGGTGAATATCGTTACGCCCGCACTGTTTGAGCGGTTTAAAAGTGCCGAGGATTTTGCAAGCTCAACACCCGACGAGGTAGCCGAGTATATTAAAAGTTGCGGACTTTATAAAACAAAAAGCAAGGATATCGTCGCAATGGCGAAAATGCTGGTTGAGGATTTCGGCGGAAAAGTTCCCGACAATATTGACGATCTCATAAAGCTCCCCGGAATCGGTAGAAAGACTGCAAATTTGGTTGTGGGCGATATTTACAAAAAGCCTGCCGTAGTTGTCGATACCCATTGCATCCGCCTTACCCGCAGGCTCGGGCTTCACGAGCTTAAGGACGCTAAGAAAATAGAGTTCGTTTTGAGAGAGCTTTTGCCCCCCGAGGAAAGCAACGATTTTTGCCACAGACTTGTTTTGCACGGACGAGCTGTTTGTACGGCGAGAAAAGCGTATTGCGAGAATTGTTGTATGAGTGAATTTTGCAGGAAAAAGAAATAGATTAAAACAGTTGATTTTATATCTATACTTTTTAAAAGCAAGCTTGAAAATCTTTGATTTTCAGGCTTGTTGTCATTTTCACTAATAAATTACTGTTAATTTTGGTCAATTAAAATAGCCGAATTACTTGCCCTTTTGAGGAATTTGTGATAATATGTATGCGAGGTAGTATTATGAACGACGTTATTGTAGTAGCTTCCGGAAAAGGCGGCACAGGTAAATCTACCGTTTGTGTCGGACTTTCGGTTGCTTTGGTAAAACAGAAAAAAAAAGTTTTGCTGATTGACTGCGATTGCGGTATGCGTGGACTTGACCTTATGCTCGACGTTGAGGAAGAAATTCTTTTTGACTGTTCGGACGCTATTTGCGGTAACTGTAAACCCTCTGACGCGGTTTACAAAAGCAAAAATCTCAGCGGTCTTTTCCTTATGGCGGCACCGTTCGATACTGATAATGAAATCAGCCCGTCTGTTTTCAAACAGCTTGTGGACGGATTAAAGAACGATTATGATTATGTTATAATCGATTCGCCCGCGGGCATCGGCTCAGGCTTTGCGACTGCGGCGGCTCCTGCGACAAGAGCACTTATTGTTACTAACGCCGAGCCTACGAGCGTTCGTGGAGCGATTAAAATCCGCAACCGCCTTTCACGGCTTGAAATTGATGATATCCGCCTTGTGATTAACCGTTTTAACCGAGAGCAGTTTGAGCAGCTTGACAGCTTTGAGGATTTGGACGAGATTATCGACGATATAGCCGTCAGGTTGATAGCTCTTGTGCCGTATGATGTTCGTTTGAGTGCGATTTTCCAAAACGGATATGCGGGTCTTAACTGGAGCCCTGCGGTCACGGTTTTTGACTGCCTTGCAAAGAGGATAGAAGGCTTTGATATTCCACTCGCTTTCAGAGGATGATATAGATTTAGAAGTTTTTAAGTTTTTAAAAATGGAGGTATTGTATGAATATTGCACTTATTGCCCATGACGAAAAGAAAGAATTGATGATTCAGTTCTGCATTGCGTACTGCGGAATTTTAAGCAGAAATAACATCTGTGCAACGGGTACAACGGGCAAGATTATTTCAGAGGCTACAGGTCTTGAAATCACAGGCTTTTTAGCCGGCTCTCAGGGCGGCGACCAGCAGATAGCCGCACGCATTGCCTGCAATGAAATTGATATGCTTTTGTTCTTCCGCGATCCGCTTAACCCTAAGCCGAACGAGCCGAACGATATGAATCTTCTGCGTCTTTGCGATATGCACAATATCCCCGTTGCAACAAATATTGCGACCGCCGAGGTGCTTATCCACGGTCTTGAACGCGGTGACCTCGACTGGAGAAATATTATTAAGTAATTTTTTAAAACTAAACTTGTTAAGGATTATTGGGCGGCAATTGCTGCCCGATAGCTATGTATAATAGAATTAACAATTAAGAATTTTAAATCGGGAAGATAGAATGATGTAAATTAAGCATTATACTCCCGACTGTTAGAACAAATTAAGAAGTAAAAATTAGTTTTTTACAGAAAACGAAGAATTATAATAAATATCTGTAGCAGAGTCTATTCTTCCTATCCAAAGTCAGATAGAAGCTGAGATGTATGGGGGATATGAATATAAAATAGGGACGTCAATGTCTGACGTAGAAAAATAAAAAAAGAGGAACGACATAGTATGACGAAGATAATTAAAAAAATTAAAGGAACAGAGGACGTTCTGCCAAAGCAGAGCTACCGCTGGCAGTTTGTTGAAAATATAATGCGTGAGGAATCTCACAATTTCGGCTTTAAAGAAATCCGCACACCTGTGTTTGAGCATACCGAGCTTTTTTCCCGCGGAGTAGGTCAGACAACAGACGTTGTCCAAAAAGAAATGTACACCTTCGACACAAAGGGCGGCGAAAGCGTAACGCTTCGTCCCGAGGGAACAGCGGGTGCGGCGAGAGCGGTTTTGGAAAATTCTCTCACAAACGAGGGGCTTCCGATAAAGGCTTATTACCTGACCTCTTGCTACCGCTACGAAAAACCGCAGGCAGGCAGACTCAGAGAATTCCACCAGTTCGGAATTGAGGAATACGGAACTTCATCTCCTGCGGCTGACGCTGAGGTTATTTCGCTCGCGTCCTCAATTTTTAAACGTCTGCAAATTCAGAATTTGCACCTAGAAATAAATTCAATCGGCTGTCCGAGCTGCCGCTTGAAATACAATGAAGCCTTGAAGGAATATTTTTCAAAGCATAAGGACACGCTTTGCAAAAACTGCCTTAACCGTCTTGAGAAAAACCCGATGCGGCTTATCGACTGCAAGGTGCCGAGCTGTTCGGAAATTGCAAAGGATGCACCGAGCATTTTAGATTACCTCTGCGATGAATGCAGCGACCACTTTGAGCAGGTAAAAAAATATCTTTCAATTGCAAATATCGACTATAAGGTCAACCCGACTATCGTCCGCGGACTTGATTACTATACAAAAACAGTTTTTGAGTTTGTTTCGGACGCAATCGGAAGTCAGGGAACTGTGTGCGGCGGCGGCCGCTATGACGGGCTTATCGAGGAGCTTGGAGGTCAGCATCTTCCGTCTTTGGGCTACGCTATGGGAATTGAGCGACTTCTTATGGTTATGGAAAATCAGGGAATTGAAATCCCTCGCCCCGAGCCGTGTTCGCTTTATGTCGCAGGTTTGGGTGGTAATGCACAGGCAAAGGCGTTTGAGATTATCAGCACAATAAGAAACAGCGGACTTTCTGCTGAAGGCGATGTTGTAGGACGCGGATTGAGAGCACAGATGAAATATGCCGACAAAATCGGTGCACAGTTCAGTATGGTCCTTGGCGACAATGAGCTTGAAGAAAAGCTCGCTAAGGTTAAAAATATGAAAACCGGCGAGCAAACCGAGCTTGCTTTGGACGAAAGCTTTGCTGAAAAATTCGCGGCACTTTATATGGCGGCGAAATTTGATAATATGGAGTAAAACGATATGGCAGAATTTATGACAGGTCTTAAAAGGACTGATATGTGCGGTGATTTGAGAATTACCGACGTAGGCAAGGAAGTAACGCTTTTCGGCTGGGTTCAGCGTCAGCGTGACCTCGGTCAGCTTATCTTTATTGATTTGCGTGACCGCACAGGCGTTGTGCAGCTTGCGTTTAGCGACGATACCGACAGAGAAATTTTTGAGAAAGCGGCATCTTGCAGAAGTGAGTTTGTGCTTGGAGTTCGCGGTAAGGTTGCAGAAAGAAGTGCAAAGACGAATAAAATCCCGACCGGTGACATTGAAATTCAGGTCGAGGAGCTTCGAGTTCTCTCTAAGGCACAGACACCGCCGTTTGAGATTGTTGACGATATAAAAACCGGCGAGGAGCTTCGCCTTAAGCACCGCTACCTCGACTTAAGACGTAAACCCTTGCAGGACAACATCATTATGCGTAGCAAGATTGCAAAGGTTGCACGCGATTATTTCTATGAGAATGATTTTATCGAGATAGAAACCCCGATGATGATTAAAAGTACGCCCGAGGGTGCAAGGGACTATCTCGTTCCCTCGCGTATTCATCAGGGCAAGTTCTACGCTCTCCCGCAGTCTCCGCAGATTTACAAGCAGCTTTTGATGCTTTCGGGATTTGACCGCTATATCCAGCTTGCACGTTGTTTCCGTGATGAGGACCTGCGAGCTGACCGTCAGCCCGAG